>DASVED010000172.1:0-8993 GCA_036380775.1 Actinomycetes bacterium | reverse complement strand
TGCCGACCGTCCAGGGGGGCAAGGTCGTCTGGGTCGTCCTCGGCTCCTGACGCCGGCACTCGGTGGCTCGGTCCGTTCGGCCGTCCGGGGGTGCCGAACTGGGGCATTCCGCCATTTCGGCTGCCCCGGCCGGGTCGATCTTCGTAGCCTCGCGGGCACGGGGTCGTCGGAAGCGGTGAGGTGCCAGGTGGGTCGCCCGAAGCGCCTGCCGCGCCGCCCGTTCCCTCCGTACGGTGTCAAGGTGCCCGCCCCGGGTGTCGAGAGGATCTCCGTGTCGTCTACGCCGGACCAGTCGTACGACACGGCGGCGACGGCCGCCGTCCCGGTGCTCACGACCGGCCTGGCCGGGCTGTTCGCCCTCTTCGCGGTGCTGCACGTCGTGCTGCTCGACGGGACGCCGCGCCTCGTGATGGTGCCCCTCGCCGCGGCATCCGCCGTGCTCTGCGGCCTTGGCGCGCTCGCCCTCCGGGTCCGCCGCCTCCCCGACCACCTGTCCCAGCCGCTGACCGCGGCTCTGCTGCTGCTGGTTCTCGCCAACGCCGTGACCCACATGTCCGTGGCATCCGAGCCTCGCCAGACGACCAACGTCATGTTGCTGACCGTCCTGGCGGGGGCGGTCCTGCTCTCCCAGCGCTGGTTGTTCGCGACGCTCTACCTGGTGTGGGGTGCCTGGGCTGTCGGGGCCTTCCTCGTCGGGTCCGCGCAGTCGTGGCCGCACTACGTCGTCGGCATGGTCAGCGCGACCGCGTTGTCCTTCGTCGTGAACCACCTGCGCCGGGCGGCAGTCCGCGACCTCGCCGAGTCGCGTGCGGCCGCCGAAGCCGCGGCCGTGCGAGACCACCTGACAGGCGTCGCCAACCGCCGCGGGCTGGCCATGGTCGGTGCCCAGATGGTCGAGCAGGCCCGCCGTCAGGGCGACGCAGTGCACTGCATCTTCGTCGACATCGACGGTCTGAAGACGGTCAACGACGCACTCGGCCACGCGGCCGGTGACGACGTCATCGTGGCGGTCGCCGAGGCACTGCGCAGCGTCACCCGGGCCACCGACATCGTCGCGCGATGGGGCGGCGACGAGTTCTGCGTCGTCGGCCCGGGCCCCGGCATGGCGCCCCTCGAGCTGGAGCGGCGGGTGCGGGACAGCGTGGTGCTCCAGGCCCCGGTGCCGGGCAACGTCTGGTCGGTCGGCGTCAGCGCCGGCGGCTCGATGCTGGCCCCGTGGGACGCGGGGACGCTGGAGACGCTGCTGGGGAAGGCCGACCAGGAGATGTACCTGCGGCGGTCGCTGCGCGCCGAGGGCCGGCCGCACCCCCGCCGGCCCGCCGCGGCCGAGTAGCCCCCGGCCGACGGCCCCGCTGGGGGCCTGTTTGGGCGGCAAGCGCACCCGGCCCCCGTCCGATATGGTGTGGGCATGCGGTCCGGACTGCTCCTTATCGAGCCGCGCTGACCCCCGTCACCACGTCAGCGCGGCCGCCCCTCCCTGCGAGAGGGGCTTTTCTGTGTCCGGACCCGCCTCCAGAAACCGAGGCCAGTGGATAGCCCAGAGAGAGCGCAGCCGACATGAGCAGCGAGACCGCCGCCCACCCCAGCGCACCCGACGACGCCGAGCCCCCGTTCCGCTACACCGCCGCCCTGGCCGCCGAGATCGAGCGCCGGTGGCAGGACCGCTGGGAGGCCGAGGGCACCTTCGAGGCGCCGAACCCGGCCGGGCCGATGGCCGAGCCGGACAAGGTCGCCACGCGCCCGAAGAGGTATGTCCTGGACATGTTCCCGTACCCGTCGGGCATCGGGCTGCACGTCGGGCACCCGCTGGGCTACGTCGCCACCGACGTGCACGGCCGCTTCAAGCGGATGACCGGCCACAACGTCCTGCACGCGCTGGGGTACGACGCGTTCGGCCTGCCGGCCGAGCAGTTCGCCGTGCAGACCGGTCAGCACCCGCGGATCACGACCGAGCAGAACATCGCCACGATGCGTCAGCAGCTGCGCCGGCTGGGCCTGGCCCACGACCCGCGGCGCAGTGTCTCCACCACCGACCCCGAGTTCTACCGCTGGACCCAGTGGATCTTCCTGCAGATCTACAACAGCTGGTACGACGAGACGGAGGAGCGTGCCCGGCCGATCAGCGAGCTGGAGTCGCTCCTGGCGACGGGCGAGCGCGCAGTGCCCCAGGACGTGGCCGATGTCCCCTCCGGTTCCTCGTGGGCCGAGCTGGACGCGTCGGCTCGTCGCCGGGTGGTCGATGCGCACCGCCTGGTCTACCTGTCGCACTCTCCGGTCAACTGGTGTCCCGGCCTGGGCACGGTGCTGGCCAACGAGGAGGTCACCGCGGAGGGCCGCAGCGACCGCGGCAACTTCCCGGTCTTCAAGCGCGACCTGCGGCAGTGGATGATGCGCATCACGGCGTACGCCGACAGGTTGCTGCGCGACCTGGACGGCCTGGACTGGCCGGAGTCGATCAAGCTGCAGCAACGCAACTGGATCGGCCGGTCCGAGGGCGCGGTGGTCGGCTTCCCCAGCACGGGAGGCACCATCGACGTGTTCACCACCCGGCCGGACACGTTGTTCGGCGCGACGTTCATGGTGCTGGCTCCCGAGCATCCGATGGTCGACCAGCTGGCGTCGGGGGCGTGGCCGGCCGACGTGTCACCGTCGTGGACCGGGGGCGGCGCGACGCCGCGGGACGCGGTCGAGGCGTACCGCCGGTCCACCGAGCTGCGGACCGACCTGGAGCGCCAGACCGAGGGCCGGGAGAAGACCGGCGTCTTCTCCGGCGGCTACGCCACCAACCCGGTCACCGGCGAGGCCGTCCCGGTGTTCGTCGCCGACTACGTGCTGATGGGCTACGGGACCGGCGCGATCATGGCGGTGCCGGGGCAGGACGAGCGCGACTGGGAGTTCGCTGCCCGGTTCGGCCTGCCGATCGTCCGGACGGTGCAGCCGCCCGAGGGCTGGGAGGGCGAGGCCTTTACCGGCGAGGGACCGGCGATCAACTCCGCCAACGACACGATCAGCCTCGACGGTCTGCCGGTCGACGAGGCCAAGGCGCGCATCATCGACTGGCTGGAGGATCGCGGTTTCGGCCGGCGCACCGTCACCTTCAAGCTGCGCGACTGGCTGTTCAGCCGGCAGCGCTACTGGGGCGAGCCGTTCCCTGTCGTCTACGACGAGGAGGGTCTGCCGCACGGCCTGCCCGACGCGATGCTGCCGGTCGAGCTGCCCGAGGTCGACGACTACTCACCCAAGACCTTCGCCGAGGACGACACCCACTCCGAACCGGAGCCGCCACTGGCCCGCAAGGTCGACTGGGTCGAGGTGACCCTGGACCTGGGCGACGGACCGAAGAAGTACCGCCGTGAGACGAACACGATGCCGCAGTGGGCCGGGTCCTGCTGGTACGAGCTGCGCTACCTGGACCCCACCAACACGGAGTGTTTCGTCGACCCCGATGTCGAGCGGTACTGGATGGGGCCGCAGGGCCCCGACCACACCGGTGGCGTCGACCTGTACGTCGGCGGCGCGGAGCACGCGGTCCTGCACCTGCTGTACGCCCGGTTCTGGCACAAGGTGCTGTTCGACCTGGGCCACGTGTCGAGCAGCGAGCCGTTCCACCGGCTGTTCAACCAGGGGATGATCCAGGCGTACGCCTACACCGACGAGCGCGGCGGCTACGTCCCGGCCGCTGACGTTGTGCCCGGCGACATCGTGGACGGTCGCCAGTCGTTCTCCTACGACGGCAAGCCGGTCAACCGCCACAACGCGAAGATCGGCAAGAGCCTGAAGAATATGGTCACGCCGGACGAGATCTACGACGCGTACGGCGCCGACACGTTCCGGCTGTACGAGATGTCGATGGGCCCGCTGGAGGTGTCGCGGCCGTGGGAGACCCGAGCGGTCGTCGGCTCCCAGCGCTTCCTGCAGCGCCTGTGGCGCAACGTGGTCGACGAGGAGACCGGCCAGCTGCGGGTCGTCGAGGGGACCGCCGACGAGGAGACGAGGCGGCTGCTGCACCGGACGATCGACACCGTGCGGAACGACCTGGACGGTCTGCGCGCCAATACCGCCATCGCGCGGCTGATCGAGCTGAACAACCACGTGGTCAAGGCCGGCGCCGTGCACCGCGAGACGGCCGAGGCGCTGGTCCTGATGGTTGCGCCACTGGCACCGCACATCGCCGAGGAGCTGTGGACGCGACTGGGCCACGAGGACTCGCTCGCCTACGAGCCGTTCCCGGTCGCGGATCCGGCGATGCTGGCCGTCGAGTCGGTCACCTGCGTGCTGCAGGTCGCCGGCAAGGTGCGCGACCGCATCGAGGTTGCGCCGGACGTGTCCGACGACGACCTGCGCGAGCAGGCGCTGGCGTCGGAGGCGGTCCAGCGGGCGCTGGACGGTCGTGACGTGCGTACGGTAATCGTGCGCGCACCGCGCCTGGTGAACGTCGTCCCGGCATGAGTGGGGGCAGGGTCGCGGTCGTCACTGACTCGACGAGCTACCTGCCGCCGGAGTTGGTTTCCGAGCGCGGCATCGAGGTCGTACCGCTGCAGGTGGTGATCGGCGGGCAGGCGTATGACGAAGGCGGCGAGACGTCGTCCCGCACGGTGACCGAGGCGTTGCGCTCCTGGACGCCGGTCACGACGTCGAGACCTGGCCCGGCGGCGTTCGCCGATGCCTACCAACGGGCAGCCGAGCGGGGGTGCTCGGGAGTGGTCTCCGTCCACCTCTCGTCGCAGATGTCCGGAACGGTGGAGTCGGCGCAGCTGGGCGCGAAAGAGGCATCCGTGCCGGTCGAGGTGGTCGACTCGCTGTCCCTGGGCATGGGGCTCGGCTTCGCGGTCCTGTCCGCCGCCCAGGCGGCCGCCGAGGGCGGCTCGATCGACGACGTCGCCCGGGTCGCGCGGGAGCGCGCCGAGCGCTCGAGCGCGGTGTTCTACGTCGACACGCTCGAGCACCTGCGCCGCGGTGGCCGGATCGGTCCGGCGGCTGCGCTGCTCGGGTCGGCGCTGGCGGTCAAGCCGTTGCTGCACCTGGTCGACGGTCATATCGAGCCGCTGGAGAAGGTCCGCACGTCGGCCCGGGCGATCGCCCGCCTCGAGGAGCTGGCCGCCGACCGGGCCGGCAGCGGTCCGGTCGACGTGGCCGTGCACCACCTCGCGAACCCGGACCGCGCCGAGTCGCTGGCGCAGCGCCTGCGCACCCGGCTGCCAGCTCTGCAGGACCTGTACCAGAGCGAGGTCGGCGCCGTGGTCGGGGCACACGTCGGGCCCGGCATGCTGGCCGTGGTCGTCGCGCCCTCGCTGCGCTGACCGACGCCTTGTTGTGGTCACCGTCCACAGCGGTCCGTCCGGACGGCGCTGTCCACAGCCTCCCGCGTGCGACGCCAGGCAGGCGGCGCTGCTGCCTAGCGTCGTCTGGTGGGTGAGCGGACGGCGAGGCACCGGCGCGCCCGGCGCGACGCCGACGACCTGACGGCTACTGCCCGGCAGCGGCTGCGGGCTGTGCAGGCACCGGCCGAGCGGGCCTGGCTCGGCCCGCAACCGGATTCAGCAGGGCCGGTCGCCGGCGGATGGGTGCCGCAGCGGCCCCGGACGGCACCGGCACCACAGCCGGCACCACCGGCACAATCGCGGCTGTCCGTGACACGTCCAGGTGGCTCCGCGCGGGCCGCTCTGGCCGACCGGGTACCTCCCGTGCTGCGGTCAGCCGTCGTCGCGCCGGCCGGCCGGGCGGTTGCAGGGCTGGTGTTGCTGGTCTCGCTCGCGGTGGTGACCGCTCTGGTCGCTGTCTGGCTGGCCCGTCCTCGGGCCGAGCCAGTGCCGTCCCGCCCTCGACTGGTGGGGGCGCCCCTGGCGACGTCGAGCGCCGTCGCAACGCCCGCATCCACGGCATCGACCGTGCTGGTGCACGTCGTGGGAGCCGTTCGGCGGCCCGGGGTCGTCGAGCTGCCCTCAGGGTCGCGGGTCGCCGATGCCGTCGACGCCGCCGGCGGCGTGTCCCGGTCCGGGTCGGCCGCGAGCGTGAACCTCGCCCGCCCGGCGGTCGACGGGGAACAGGTCGTCGTGGCCCGGCGTGGCGACGCACCGGTGGCCGCTGCCGGGCCGGCCGTGCCAGGACCCCCGACCGCCAATGGGTCCGCGCCCGTCGACCTCAACGCGGCGACCCTGGAGCAGCTGGACGGCCTGCCCGGCATCGGTCCGGTGCTCGCGCAGCGGATCCTCGACTGGCGGACGGCGAACGGCCGGTTCAGCGCCGTGGACGAGCTCGGCGAGGTGTCCGGCATCGGCGAGGCGACCCTGGCCGACCTCCGGCCCGTGGTGACGGTGTGACGCCCGCCGGGACGGGCGCCGCGAGTCCGGCGACGAGAACGCACGCTGGACCGGCCGCCGACACAGACGTCGATGTCCAGCCAGACCCTCCGCTGGACGTGCGGCTGGCGCTCCCGGCGCTCGCCGCGTGGGTGGGAGCGTTCGTGTCCACCGGCGGCACGTGGTGGCTGACCGGCCTCCTCGCGGTCGCCGGCGCAGGGTCGCTCGCGGTGGCCGTGGTCGGGCGCCGGTCGTCGGCGTGGGGATCGGGTCCGGAGTTGACGGCCGCCGCGGCGGTGGTCTGCCTGTGCGGAGCACTGGCCGTCGGCGCCCTGGACCGGGCGGCATTGGGCATCGGACCCGTCGCGCGCCTGGCAGAGGACGGCGCCACGATGACCGGCCACGGCACCGTGACCGCAGACCCGGTTCCGGTTGCAGCCCGGGTGGCGGGTCCTCGGCGCTCCGGTGACCTCGTCGTGGTGCCCGTTCGGCTGGACCGGGTCGTCGCGCGTGGTCGGGCGACGAGGGTGCGGGCGCCGGTGGTCGTGCTGGCTCGGGGCGCCGCGTGGACCGGACTGCTGCCGGGCCAACGGATCGGCCTCGTGGGTCGCCTCGGCCCGCCGCGGCCGACGCAGCCGGCCGCAGCCGCGCTGTTCGTCCGCGGACCTCCCGAGCGGGTCGGCCGGCCCCCGGTGCTGCAGGAGGCCGCCGGCGGGCTGCGGGCCGGCCTGCGGCGCGCGAGCGACGGGCTGCCGGCCGCCGAGCGTGGCCTGCTGCCCGGGCTGGTCGTCGGCGACACGTCGCGGGTCCCTACCGAGCTGAGCGAGGACTTCCGTACGGCAGGGCTGACCCATCTCGTGGCAGTCAGCGGCGCGAACCTGGCGATCGTCACCGGCTTCGTCCTGGTCGTGGGACGGGTGGGCGGCATGCGGGGTCGATGGCTGCCGGCGACTGCCGCTGTGGCCATGGCCGCCTTCGTCGTGCTGGCCCGGCCGCAGCCGTCGGTGCTGCGGGCCGCTGCGATGGGCGCCGTGGCGCTGGCGGCGCTCGCCAGCGGGCGTCCGCGGCGCAGCCTTGCTGCGCTGTCGGCGACGGTGGTCGTGCTGCTCCTCGTCGACCCGTGGCTGGCTCGCTCCTACGGCTTCGCCCTGTCGGTCCTCGCGACGGGCGGGCTGGTCCTCCTCGCCCCGGGCTGGGCCCGGCACTGGCACCGGATGGGCCTGCCGGCCCGGCTGGCGCAGGCGCTTGCGGTGCCGGTGGCCGCGCAGGTGGCCTGCGCGCCGGTGGTGGCGATGCTCAGCGAGCAGGTGAGCCTGGTCGCGGTGCCGGCCAATCTTCTGGTCGCGCCTGCGGTCGCTCCGGCGACGATCCTCGGCGTGCTCGCCACGGTCGTGTCGGCCGTCCACGAACCCAGCGCCGCCGGCCTGGCCTGGACGGGCGGCCGGTTCGTCTGGTGGGTCGTGCTGGTGGCCCGGTGGGCTGCATCCGTCCCGAACGCGGAGGTCGGCTGGCCGGGGACTCCCTCGGGTGCGCTCCTGCTGGGAGCTCTCACCGCTGCCGCGGCGCTTGTGGCCCGGCGGGTGGCCCGCCGGAGGGTGCCGGCCGCAGCGGCTGCCCTCGTCGTCGTGGTGGCCCTGGTCGTGCCCGCGTCGGCGCCTGGGTGGCCGCCGCGGGACTGGTTGCTGGCCGTGTGCGACGTGGGCCAGGGCGACGCGCTGGTCCTGTCCGTGGGGCCGGGTCGCGCCGTTGTCGTCGACGCCGGGCCGGACCGCGTGGCGGCCGACCGCTGCCTCCGCCGGCTCGGGGTCCGAGAGGTGCCTGTCGTCGTGCTGTCGCACCTGCACGCCGACCACGTCGAGGGCCTGCCCGGGGTCCTGCGGGGCCGCTCCGTCGATGAGGTCCAGGTCGGTCTGTACGACCAGCCCGCGCCGGAGCTGACCCGCGTGCTGCGCTGGTCGGCGGCAGCCGAGGTCCCCGTCACCCGGGCCCGCCTCGGCGACCGGGTCCGGATCGGCCGGCTCCGCTGGGAGGTGGTCTGGCCGGCCCGGGTGATCGACGCCGGGTCGGTGCCCAACAACGCCAGCACCGTGCTGCTGGTCCGCACGCGCGGAGTGACGCTGCTCCTCACCGGCGACGTCGAGCCGGAAGCCCAGCGGGCGCTGCTCGCCCGACGGCGGCTGGGTGTGGTCGACGTCCTGAAGGTGGCCCACCACGGCTCGGCGCACCAGGCTCCCGCGCTCCTCGGCGGCGTACGGCCCCGGGTCGCGGTGGTCTCGGTGGGGGACGACAACGACTACGGCCACCCCGCTGCCCGCACGCTGGCGGAGCTGCGGCGCGCGGGGGCCGTCGTGGGCCGGACCGACCGGGACGGGACCCTGGTGGTGGCAGGGACGCGGCGTGCGCTCCGACTCGTCACCGGTGCCGGGTAGCGTGGCGCGCGATGTCCGACCCCCCCGCCTCCGTCACCCTCGTCACCGGACCCGAGGAGCTGCTGCGTGACCGCGCGGTCGCCGGGGTCGTCGCGCAGGCCAGGGACGCCGACCCGGAGACCCAGGTGCACGACCTGCCGGTCGCCGGCCTTGAGCCGGGACGGGTCACTGGTCTGGCCAGCCCGTCGCTCTTCGGCGAGCTCACCGTGATCGTGGTCCGCGACGTGGCAGAGGCCGGGGAGGAGATCGCCGACGAGCTCAAGGC
>DASVED010000171.1:0-14678 GCA_036380775.1 Actinomycetes bacterium | reverse complement strand
CTCGCCGGCCGCCAGGGCGTTCTCCCGGTAGCCGAGGAACGTGAAGTGCGCGTCGGCGAGCCACCTGAGCAGGTCGCAGGCCTCGGTCACCTCCTGCGCGGGCAGCCCCGCGGGGGGCGCGTCGGTGATCTCGTCGGCCAGCCGCAGCGCGATGCTCTGCATCTTCGGCCAGTCCTCGACGGCCTCCCGGACGTCGCGGAGGACACGCTCCAGGTCGGCGACCAGCGCGGTGCGCTCGTCGGAGTCGGTCTCGCGATCGATGTCGACGTGCATCCAGGACTCGACCACGGCGTCCGCGCAGTCCGGGCCCGCGTCCGCCGCCGTCGAGGCGTCGCAGATGTCCAGCAGCCGGCCGGTGACGTCGCGCCGCACGACCAGCTGCGGGTGGATCACGAGGTGGATCGCGCGGCCGTGCCGGCTGAGCTCGGCCGTCACCGAGTCGACGAGGAACGGCATGTCGTCGCAGACGACCTCCACCACCGAGTGACCCTCGCCCTCGGGTGTCCGGACCCGCACCGAGGCGGTGCCCTGCGGCCGGCTCACGGCGAGGTCACGGTGGGCCATCGCCGCGGCGAGGATCTGCTCGACCCGACGTCCGACCAGGTCTTCCGGGGCGACGTGGCGGTAGTAGCGCCGCAGGAACGCGGCGAGGCCCTCGACGGCCCCGCCGGGCCAGGCCGCGACCGCCGACGGGTCAGCGGCAGCTCGCGCGATCAGCTGGTCCTTCGCGTGCTCGAGAGCGCTGGTCCGGTCGGCCAGCCTGTCCCGCATGATCGCCGACATCGTCGTCGTCGCCCGCCCTCGCCAACCCGTTGGTCCGTGTCCGGCCCGCGCCGTTGCGGGCCTCATCCGACCCTAGCGCCGTCGATCGTGCCGGTCGGCTACAGGTGCGACCGCAGCTCCCACAGCAGCGGGAAGTAGTGCATGCCGAGCCGGCTTCGCAGGTACGGCGAGCCGCTCGAGCCGCCGGTGCCCGACTTCGTCCCGATCTGCCGTTCGACCATGAGTACGTGCCGGGACCGCCACATGGCGGAGTTCGCGTCGTGGTCGAGCAGCCTCTCGGCCAGCTCCCAGACCTGCCCGTAGGTGCCCCGGTCGGCAGCCACGGCCAGCAGCGACTGGGTGACCTGCTCGTCGGTGTCGGCCGGGAGACCGGCCCGGCGTACGACGTGCAGGAAGCCGTCCCACAACGACGGCTCGGCCAGGCGGTGCTCGAGCCGGGACCTCTCGTCGTCGGACAGACCACGGAACCGGTCGAGGTAGCCCGGGTCCTTCGCACCGGAGAGGAACTCCAGCTCACGGAACTGCACGCTCTGGAAGCCGCTGGCCGGCGCCAGCCGGTCCCGGAAGACGAGGAAGTCCTGCGGCGTCATGGTCTCCAGGACGGCGACCTGACGGATCAGCACGTCCTCGATCGCCACCACCCGGGCCAGCAGGTGCCGCGCGCGCCAGAGGTCGCCGGAGAACATCTCCTCGCGGGCGGCGGTGAGCTCGTGCAGCAGCTGCTTGAACCACAGCTCGTAGACCTGGTGGATGGTGATGAACAGCAGCTCGTCGTGGGCCGGCGGGTCGGACTCGAGGTGCTGCTGGTCGAGCAGCTCGGCCACCCGCAGGTAGGACCCGTAGGTCAGCCGGGCGCCCTGCTCCCCGAAGTGCCGGTCTGCCTTGACGTCTTCGGTGTCGGTCACCCCGAGAGGCTAGTCCTGCACCGAGAACGGCACCGCGACCCGGTCGGGAGCGTTGCCGGCCGCATCCATGATCGCGAGCACGTGGTCGGGATTGAGCTCGACGACGTACCAGCCAGCTCGGAGACCCGCCGGGTCCTCCGGCACGAACGACGCCGTACGGACCGGGCCGGTCACGCAGTCCACCGTTGTGCCGGAGCCGTCCTCGCATGTCCACGTGCCCTTCTGCAGGTCGGTGCCCGGCTCGTTGAGCAGCCGCCCCGTGGCTAGCGTGACCTCGAGGGCCTCCGGCCGTAGTCCGACGGCGTCCTCCCCGAACGTCAGGAGAACGGGACCGTGCGACGGCATCGGCGAGGCGATGCGTGCCGTCGGTGGTCTGCGGTCCGTCGTGAGCAGGTCGAGGCCGGTCACGGGCATCCATCCTCCGGACGCCTGCCCGGCCCGATCCCTGACGACGACGTGGAGGAGGAGCGAGTCCGGCGGGTCCCAGAGGGTGCAGGTCCGGATCGGTGCATGGCCCCGCCACACGCCGTCCCGAGCCGACCCGGAGACCCGGGTGGCGCGGACCCGTCGACCGAAGGCGTCACCTGTGCCCGCCCGGTCCACGGCGATCTCGACATCCCCGACCCCGCCGCCCACGTCGGTCGCCCGCACGTCGACCGCGACCACGCCATCGGCGTTCCGCACGTCGACCACACCCGGCGTGAAGGACCGGACCTCGACGGTCGGCGCCGAGCGGTCCGTCCGACTGGGGACCAGGACCGTGGGTGGCTTGCCACCATGTCCGATGCTGGTCACGTGCCCGCTTCGGTCACGCGCTTCGACGGCGGCCGACCATCTGCCGCCCGCAGCGTCACCTGGGATCACGACGCGCCTGCCCCACACGCCCGACCTGGCCGTCCCGGCCCGCCGCGGCAGCCGCTCCACCTCCGTGAAGCCGCCCCCCTCGCGGCTGAACGAGGCCGTCAACGACTCGATCCCGAACCGGTCCGTCGCCTCCACACGCACCCGGACCCAACGACGTCCCGTCGACGGGTCGGACGCCGCGACCATCGTGTGGTCGAGCAGGCGCGGACGGCGCCGGTCCTTGTGCGCCCGCACTGTCACGTGGTCGACCGTCGTCCGGGCGGCCAGTTCCGCGCCTCCGTAGCGGGCGGCCTGTCCCGCCGCATCGCGTAGCGCCACGGAGACGATGTTCCAGTCGCCGGGCCGGACGCCCGGCCAGAGGCGAACGCCACCGGACCAGCTCCCCCCGGCGTCCTGGCGCATTCTCGCCTCGTGCCATCTGCCACCGTCGGAGTGCCGGAGGAAGACGCTCACGATCGAGACACCGCTGGCCGGCCCCGGGCCACCAGAGTCGCCCACCTGAGCACTGAACCGAACCCGACGAGAGTGGTTGCGCACGTCGACCAGCGGCGTCGTCACCGCGACGGAGACGAGATGCGGGTCTCCGTTGTCGGAGCTCTGGCACGGGCTGAGTCCGACCTCCTGCATCTGCCGTTCTGCTCCCACCGCGGCGGGGCCGGGCCCGCCAGCAGCCGGCAACGCAACGGCCAGGCCGGCCCCCACGACTGATGCCAGGATCCTTCCACCGGCCGCGGTCACGGTGACAAGGACGCCCGGGAGACCGAACGGTTCGCCATCAACCCATGTGGGGGTAGCGGTGGTCCGCCGGCGGGGCCAACGTCTCCTTGATCGACCGGGTGCTGGTCCAGCGCAGGAGGTTCTGCGGCGCGCCGGCCTTGTCGTTGGTGCCGCTCGCGCGGCCGCCGCCGAACGGCTGCTGGCCTACCACGGCACCGGTGGGCTTGTCGTTCACGTAGAAGTTGCCGGCGGCGAACCGCAGGAAGTCCTGCGCGTGCGCGACGGCCGCGCGGTCCTGGGCGACGATCGAGCCGGTCAGTGCGTACGGCGCCACCGACTCCATCTGGCGCAGCATCGCGTCGTACTGCGTGTCCTCGTAGACGTGCACGCCGAGGATCGGCCCGAAGTACTCGGTGACGAAGACCTCGTTGTCCGGGTCGCTGGACTCCAGCACCGTCGGGCGGACGAACCAGCCCTGGCTGTCGTCCACCGTCCCACCCGCGACGACGGTGACCGTGTCGTCGGCCTTCGCCCGCTCGAGCGCGGCCTTGTGCTTGGCGAACGCCCGGTCGTCGATGACGGCGCCCATGAAGTTAGACAGGTCGGTGACATCGCCCATGGTGAGCGAGTCGGTCAGGGACGCCAGGTCGTCACGGAGCCGGTTCCAGATGCTGCGCGGAACGTAGGCGCGTGACGCGGCCGAGCACTTCTGCCCCTGGTACTCGAACGCACCGCGGACCATCGCCGTCCGCAGGACGTCCAGGTCGGCGCTCGGGTGGGCGACGATGAAGTCCTTGCCGCCGGTCTCGCCGACGATGCGCGGGTAGGAGCGGTAGGACGCGATGTTGTCGCCGACCTGCTTCCACAGCCCCTGGAACACCGGCGTCGAGCCGGTGAAGTGGATGCCCGCCAGGTCGGGGTCGGCCAGGGCGACGTCGGAGACCGTCTTGCCGTGCCCGGTGACCATGTTGATGACGCCCGGCGGCAGGCCGGCCTCCTCCAGCAGCGCCATCAGCAGGTGCGCGGAGTACTGCTGGGACGCCGCGGGCTTCCAGACCACCGTGTTGCCCATGAGTGCCGGTGCCGTCGGCAGGTTGCCGGCGATGGCGGTGAAGTTGAACGGTGTGATCGCGTAGACGAAGCCCTCGAGCGGGCGGTGGTCGACCCGGTTCCAGACACCGGGTGACGAGATCGGCTGCTCGGCCAGGATCTGGCGGGCGAAGTGGACGTTGAACCGCCAGAAGTCGATGAGCTCGCAGGCGGAGTCGATCTCGGCCTGGATGGCGGTCTTGGACTGTCCGAGCATCGTGGCGGCGTTGAGCGTCGAGCGCCACGGGCCGGCGAGCAGGTCGGCCGCCTTGAGCAGCACGGCTGCCCGGTCGTCGAAGGACATGGCGCGCCAGCCAGGCGCTGCCTCCTTCGCAGCGTCGACCGCGGCGCGCGCGTCCTCGTGCGTCGCCCCGCGCATCGTCCCGAGCACGTGGTGGCGGTTGTGCGGCTGGACGACGTCGATCTCCTCCCCGCCGCCGAACCGGCGCTCACCCCCGATCGTCATCGTCAGCTCGCGCGCTTCGCTGGCCATTCGCTTGAGGGTGGCCTCGAGGTCGGCACGTTCGGTGCTGCCGGGGGCGTACTGCTTGACCGGGTCGTTGACGGGGGCGGGAACCTGGGTGACGGCGTCCATGCCCGTCATGGTGCCACCCGTCAGGTCTCGATCTCCACGAGGACCGGCAGCTCCTGGGCCGCGTACCACGCCAGCTCGTGGTCCTCGACGGAGTCGACGGTGAACACGGCGTCGTCGTCCCCCCGCTCGGCCGCCGGGAGCGCAGCCACGGCACGCCCGACGTCGCCGGCGGCCGCCGGGTCGTCGACCAGGCCCGACTGGACCATGCGCAGCGGCAACGGCCCGGCCAGCCGGACGGCGGCCCGGTCGACGTCGGGAGCCGGCCGGGCCTCACCGTCGGGCACCTCGGCCGCCAGCACCACCCGACGGGCCGGCTCCCCCTCGGCCGCGAGCAGCCGCAGCGAGGCGCGCGCGGCAGCGGACGTCGCCGCGTACTCCAGCTCCTCGAGGTCGCCCTCGATGTACCACTCGCGCAGCGCGGGCGTGACGGCGTAGCCGACGATGCCGCCCGAATCGACCTCCACGCTCCCGGCCGCGAGCACCTCGCGCAGCCGGCCCAGCGTGCACGGCAGGTAGATCCGCACTACAGCGCCAGCCCGAGCTCGTCCGGCCGCGGGTCGGCGAGCGCCGCCCGGCTGGTCCGCATCGACGTCTCGAGCACGGCCATCCGGCGCAGCGGGTCCATCAGGTTCGCCCCGATCTCGGTGAGGTCCTCCGGCCCGGGCGCCAGAACCGTCACGGCAGCGCCGCCACGGCTGACGGCCTGCGCCTCCCGGAGCAGCCGGCGGGTCACCTGCCGCCGCACCCGGCGCTCGAGGCGGGCCGCCATCTGCCGGGGTGTGTCGCTGACGAAGGACGACATCGGCGCCAGGACATAGACCTCGTCGAGCCCCTCTCGGGCCAGCAGGTCGGCACTGGTGGCCGACAGGGTTCCCCCGTCGACGTAGCGCCGCCCGTCGATCAGGACGGGTGCGTACCAGCCCGGGATGGCGCAGGACGCCGTGACGGCCTCGTCGAGCCGGGCCGGCGGCGCGCCGTCCCGCCCGAAGGCGACCCGCCGACCGGAGTCGTAGTCCATCGCGACCACCCACACGCCGTCCCGCGGCGCCCAGTCACCGCCGGCGACCGAGGCGACCATCGCGCCGACCTCGGCCAGGGTGCCGGTACCCGGCGGGGTGAGCGCGGCCAGGACGGCGAGCGGAGGCACCTGACGCGGTCGGGCCAGCGACCGGCGCAGCAGGGCCGGCGAGCCCACGCCGAGACGCGGCCGGCTCGGGTGGGCTCCGCCGGTGGAGCTGTCATAGCTCCACTCCAGCGCCAGCTCGCGGGCCAGCGGCATGCCCCGCTGATGGTCGAGCAGCTCGCGCGCGGTCAGGCCGGACCCGAGCAGCGCGGCGAGGACCGAGCCGGCCGACGTCCCGACGATGAGGTCGGCCTCGTGCGGGGCGAACCCCTCGATCTCGGACAGGGCGTCCAGGGCGCCGATGGTCCACGCCGCGCCCAGGACGCCGCCGGCGCCCAGCACCAGCCCGCGGCGCATGCCTGCCTACCTGACCGTCTCGAGCAGCTCGGCGAGCGCGTCGTCGAGGCACTGCGCCAGCACGTCGACGTCCGGCATCGCGTCCCGGTCGGCGTTCAGCCCGTAGAACACCTTCCCGTCGTAGGACGTCAGACCGATGCTGAGCGCCTGGCCCTTGGCCAACGGGACGACGGGGTAGGCCTCGAGCATCCGGGCGTCTCCCGCGTAGAGCGGCTGCTGGGGACCGGGCACGTTGGTGACCACCAGGTTGAACCACCGCTTGGACAGCCCGCTGGCGACACGCGCGCCCAGCGAGTGCAGCGTGGGCGGCGAGAAGCCCGCCAGCCCTGCAAGCGCCTCGGCCCCCACCGCCTGCCCGGTCTCCTTGTGCGCCGTCATCCGGTAGGACACCTGGTGCAGCCGCATGACGGCGCTCGGCTCGCCCACCGGCAGGTCGACCAAGTAGCTCGAGACCCTGTTGCCGGTGTGCGGCCCGTCGCCGTCGGCCCGCACGCTGACGGGCACGAGCGCGCGGACGGTGGTGGACGTGCCGACCTTCTCGCCGCGGGTCAGCAGCCACGCGCGCAGGGCACCCGCGACCGTCGCCAGCACGACGTCGTTGACCGTGCAGGAGTGCATCTTGCGGATGCGCCGGTGGTCGTCCAGGTCGAGGGCTGTGGTGGCGTACCGCCGGTGCTCGCCGATGACGGCGTTGAGGGGGCTCTCCGGGGCGGGTCGGGCCGCCGACGTCGCCGCCGCGAGCAGCCCCCCGGCGGCGCCGGCCACCCGCCCGGCCAGGTGCTGGACCTCGCCGAGGCCACCCCGGAACGTGTCGATCGCCGCCGTGGGGCGACGCACCGTCTCGGCCACCGCGCCGGCGACCAGCTCCACCCAGGACGGCTCCGGCGCCGGCCGCCAGGTGTCCGGTGGTGGCTCCCGCTTGTCAGGGGTGGTGTCGAGAATGACCTGGCCGATGTCGACGGCCGCGACGCCGTCCACCATCGCGTGGTGGGTCTTGCTGATGATGGCGAAGCGGCCGCCGGCGAGGCCTTCGACGAGGTACATCTCCCACAGCGGCCGGGACCGGTCCAGCGGCCGGCTCTGCACCCGGGCGACCAGCTCGGCGAGCTGATGGTCGTCGCCGGGACGGGGCAGCGCGGAGCGGCGCACGTGGTAGCTGACGTCGAAGTGCTCGTCGTCGACCCACACGGGGTTCGCCAGCCGGCCGGGCACCCAGCGGATCCGCTGCCGGTACCTCGGCACGAACGCGATGCGCTGCGAGATGAGCTCGACCAGCCGGTCGTGGTCGAAACCGTCCTTCGGCGCCTGGAAGATCGCGACGCCACCGACGTGCATCGGCGTCGTCGGCTCCTCGAAGTAGAGGAACGACACGTCCAGCGGGCTCAGCCGGTCGGGCATGCCATGCATGGTGGCATGACCCCCGAACCGACATGACATCCTGCAGCCATGCGACGCCGGACTTCCTGCCTGCTGGCCGCGCTCCTGCTCGCCGCCGTGACCGGCTGTGCGGGCGAGGGCGAGGCCACGCCCAGCGAGCCCTCGACATCCGCGGCGAGCAGCGCCTCGTCCGCTCCCGAGTCCTCCGCCGCCGCTTCCCCCAGCGACGAGACCGAGAAGGTCGTCGAGATCAGCGTCGCGGTCACCGACGGCACGGTCCGGCCGAAGCCGCGGCGGGTAGAGGTCGATCGGGACAGCCAGGTCCGGCTCCTGGTGACCATCGACGTCGACGACACGCTGCACGTCCACGGCTTCGACATCGAGGAGCCGCTCGAGGCGGGCCGGACCACCACGGTCGAGCTGGTCGCCGACCAGAGCGGGATCTTCGAGGTCGAGACCCACGAGAGCGGGCTCGAGCTGCTGCAGCTCGAGGTGCGCTGACCGCCCCGTGGACCTCGCCGCCATAGGGCCCGTCATGGGGATCGTCATCGAGCCGGGCATGAGGGTGCTGGCCCACGGGGTCGGCAGCCGCGAGGACCTGCCCATCCCGTTCTCGTACGCGGTGACCGGGGCAGCCGTGGCCCTTCTCGTGTCCTTCGTGGCGCTCGGGATGCTCTGGCGGGAGCCCCGGCTCGATCCGGCGAGCCAGAGTGCCCGCGGCCGGCCGGCGCCGCGGTGGCTCGACCGCGCGGTCGGGTCGCTCCCGTTCCGGGTCGGCCTGCGCGTCCTCGGGGTGGTCATCACGGCGTACGTCGTCATGGCCGCCGTCTTCGGCCGCGACGACGCGCTGAACCCGACGGCCGGAGCCGTCTATGTCCTGCTCTGGATCGGTGTGCCGCTGCTGTCGATGCTCGTCGGCCCGGTCTGGCGGGCGCTCAACCCGATCCGGTCGCTGCACTGGGCGCTGTCCCGGCTGCTGGGGACCAGACCGGAGGAAGGTCTGGCACCGCTGCCCGCCTGGCTCGGCTACTGGCCGGCGGCCGTGTCGCTGCTCGCCTTCGTCTGGCTGGAGCTGGTGGCGCCGGAGAACACCACGCTGCCGGTGCTGCGGACGTTCTTCGCCGCGTACCTCGCGGTGCACCTGCTCGCCGCCACCTACTTCGGGTCCGGCTGGTTCGACCGGGGCGACGGCTTCGAGGTGTTCTCGACGCTGGCCGGCCGGCTGTCACCGCTCGGGCGCCGCGAGGACGGAGTGCTCGTGCTGCGCAACCCGCTGGCCGGGGTGGCCGGCACACCGGTCGCACCCGGCCTGTTCGCGGTAGTGGGCGTGCTCCTGGGCTCGACGGCGTACGACTCGTTCGCCGGCACCCCTTCGTGGGTCTCCACCCTGCAGAGCGGGCCGATGCCCGCCGAGGTCACCGGGACGTTGGCGCTGCTCGGCGTGGTGGCGCTGGTGACGATCGCCTTCGCCGGAGCCGCCGCGCTCTCAGGGCGCGCTGCCGGCCTGCCACCGATGCAGGTGGGCGCCGAGTTCGCCCACAGCATCGTGCCCATCGTCATGGGCTACGTGGTGGCGCACTACTGGTCGCTGCTGGTCCTGATCGGCCAGCAGACGGTGATCCAGCTCTCCGACCCGCTGGGCACGGGGGCCAACTGGCTGGGCACCGGGGACCGGGGCATCGACGCCACCCTGGCCGGGACGACGCTGACGGCGGTGATCCAGGTGCTGGCCGTCCTCACCGGCCACGTGCTGGGCGTGGTGCTGGCACACGACAGAGCGGTCCGGCTGTTGCCGCGCCGACGGGCCATCGTCGGGCAGATCCCGCTGCTCGTCCTGATGGTCGCCTACACCGTCGGCGGTCTCACCCTGCTCTTCGCCGCCTGACTCAACGGGGCGCCGGTGTCAGTCGCGCAGGTGGACGCCGAACAGCTCCTCGAGCTCGGCGGCGGTCGACCCGTACGACGTGTGGTGCACCCCCACCAGACCGATCTCCTCGGCTGCCCGCACGTTGTGGGCCAGGTCGTCGACGAACACCGTCTCGCCCGCCGCGACGCCGAGCAGGTCGAGGACGTGGGCGAAGATCTCCGGCTCCGGCTTGCGCATCCCCACCTCGCCGCTGATGACGATCGCGTCGAACATCTCGTCCCAGCCCTCGCGGGGGTACTCGTTGCCCCACGAGTTGGACAGCAGACCGGTCCGCAGCCCGGCTCGCCGGGCGCGCAGGACGAGCCCGGCCATCGCCGGCGCGTGCTCGAACTGGTCGAACATCCGCTGCAGCAGCCCGGTCGGGTCGACCTCGCGACCGGCCACCTCGGACAGCCGTCGCGCCAGCTGTCGCTCGAAGTGCGGCACCTCGATCTCGCCACGCTCCAGCGCCGCCACCGGGTTGTCCCGGGCCAACTCTCCCTGGTGAGGTCCCAGCCAGGACCGCATCACGTCGACGTAGTGGTCGACGTCGACGCCGTCGATGTCGGCCCAGGCCTGGATCGCGGCATCCAGCGGCTCGGTGAGGACGCCGCCCCAGTCGACGACCAACGCCCGCAGGGGCGTGGGCTCCTCAGGCACCGCAGACCTCCCGGGCGTGGGCGAGCAGCGCAGGCACGCCCTCGTCGAGAGTGGCGAAGAACGGGTCGTCGGTGAGGCCCGCCAGGTGCCGGTGGTAGGACGCCTCGAGCAGCACGGCCAGCTTCCAGACGGCGAGGGTCTCGAACCACGTGGTGCTGCCTGCCCGCCGTCCCGTGCCGCCCTCCCAGGCTGCGACCACCTCGGCCCGGGACGGGAAGCCGGGACCCGAGGTCGCGAGCTCGCCCAGTGGGAACCCTCCGCCCGCCCGGCCGTCCTGCGGCCAGAAGGCCAGCAGGTAGCCGAGGTCGGCCCGCGGGTCACCTACGGTGGCCATCTCCCAGTCGAGGACGGCGGCCACCCGCGGCGTTTCACCGGGGCCGACCACCACGTTGTCCAGCTTGTAGTCCCCGTGGACGACGGCGGCGGCCTGCTCGGCGGGCAGACCCGCCTGCAGCCAGTCGCGGACGACGTCGTAGTCGGGCAGCCCTCGTGCCCGCCTGCCACCCGCGGCGACCGCTGCCCTGATGCCCTCGCGCTGACCGGTCCACCGCCGCAGCTGACGCGCCAGGTAGCCGGACGGACGGCCGAGCCCAGCCGCCACGAACGGGCGGGGATCGACCCGGTGCAGGTCCGCCAGTGTCGCGGCCAGGTCCAGCCCGAGCGCTCGCCGGCCGGCCTCGTCGAGCCACGCGGGCAGCACGTCGCGGATCACGACCCCCTCGGCCCGCTCCATCAGGTAGAACGGCGCGCCGGCGACGGACTCGTCCGAGCACGCGATGGTGACCCGCGGGACACGGACCGGCACGTCGCTGCGGGCGAGCAGCTCCAGGACGCGGTACTCGCGCAGCACGTCGTGGGCGGTGGGCAGCAGCGGGCCGGCCGGCGGTCGGCGCAGGATCCATGCCCGGTCGTCGCGCGTGACGACGTACGTCAGGTTGCTGTGCCCCGCGGCGAGCCGCCGCAGGTGAACCCGGCCGGACCCCGGCAGCCGTTCTTCGCACCACGGGCCGAGCCGCTCGACGTCGACGAGGGAGGCGGCGGGCACCCGTCGATCCTAGGGACAGGATGTGCCTCATGGACTTCGCCCCGAGCCCCCGCGCCACCGAGATGCTCGACCGCCTGCGGGCCTTCATGGACGAGGAGGTGCTCCCGGCCGAGCCGGTGTACGCCGAGCAGCGCCGGGCGAGCACCGCCGCCGGCCGGCCGCACGACCTGCCGGCCGTGGTCGAGGACCTCAAGGCGGAGGCGCGCCGCCGCGGGCTGTGGAACCTGTTCCTGCCCAGCGAGAGCGGGCTGTCGGTCACCGACTACGCCCCGCTCGCCGAGCTGTCCGGCTGGTCGCCCGACATCGCGCCGGAGGCGATGAACTGTGCCGCGCCGGACACCGGCAACATGGAGGTGCTCCACCTCGTCGGGACCGACGAGCAGCGCCGCAGATGGCTGGAGCCCCTGCTGGCCGGGCGGATCCGGTCCGGTTTCGCGATGACCGAGCCGGACGTCGCGTCCTCCGACGCCCGCAACATCCGCACCTCGATCACAGCGGACGGCGACGAGTACGTCGTGACGGGACGGAAGTGGTGGACCACCGGGGCGGCCGACCCGCGGTGCGCCGTGCTCGTCGTCATGGGCCGCACCGACCCGGACGCCGAACCGCACCGGCAGCAGTCGATGGTCCTGGTGCCGACGGACGCGCCGGGCGTGCGCCTGGTGCGGTCGCTGCCGGTGTTCGGCTACCACGACCAGCCCGGTCACGGCGAGGTCGTGCTGGACGACGTCCGGGTGCCGCGGTCGGCCCTGCTGGGCGGAGCCGGCGACGGCTTCGCGATCGCGCAGGCCCGCCTCGGGCCCGGGCGCGTGCACCACTGCATGCGCCTGCTGGGCATGGCGGAGCGCGCCCTCTCACTGATGGTCGCGCGGGCCCGCACCCGGGTGGCCTTCGGCCGGCCGCTGGCCGACCACGGCGTGGTGGCGGCTCAGGTGGCAGAGGCCCGGCTGGCGATCGAGCAGGCCCGGCTGCTCGTGCTCAAGACGGCCTGGCTGATCGACACGGCCGGCCCGAGAGCGGCGGCGACGGAGGTGGCGGCCATCAAGGTGGTCGCCCCGCGCGTCGCCTGCCGGGTGATCGACGACGCCATCCAGGTGCACGGCGGCGCCGGCGTCAGCGACGACCTGCCGCTGGCCGCGATGTACGCAGCGGCCCGGGCTCTGCGGATCGCCGACGGGCCCGACGAGGTGCACCTGCGCAGCGTGTCCCGAGCCGAGCTGGCGTTGTCGGCCGGGTCGGCCGGCCGTTAGCGACGGCCCGTGCGCAGCAGACCTCGCCGGCGACGCGGGGCGGGTCGGCCGACCAGGCCGGCCGCCAGGGCGGCGAGGGCGGTCCGTGCCGGCGAGTCCGGCGCGACCTCGCGCAGCGGCCTGGCCTGCAGCACTGCGGCGTCGACCGCCTCCCGGTCCTCCGGGACGGAGAAGACGTCGCGCACCCCGGCGTAGCGGTCGAGTGCTTCACGGAGCTGGTTCTGCGGGTCGGTGCCGACCGCGCTGCGCCGCACTCGGTTGACGACCACCCGCGGGACGACGCCCGGCACGGCCTCCCGCAGCTGGCCGAGGGCCCGGACCAGCCGCTGCATCCCCACCGGGTCGCCGGTGCCGACGACGAGCACGACGTCGGCCACACCGAGAGTCGCCAGGGTGACCCCGTTGCGCCGTGGCGCGGCCGTGTCGAAGGAGAGCTCCTCGTCCTGCTCCAGGCAGAAGCCGCAGTCGACGACCGTGACGGCGGCCAGGCTGCGGGCGAGCTCCCACACCTGCTCGACCGCCGCCGGTCGCAGCTCGGGCCAGCGCTCGGCACGAGAGATGCCGGTGAGCACCCGCAGGCCGGGTGCTGCCTCGGGGGCGGCCTTGGCGAGCGCGAGCCCGTCGAGGCTGCCGTTGTTGGCCATCCGGGTCACGGCCGCCAGACCCGGCGCCTCGTCGAGGAAGCCGAGCACCTGCGCGACCACGCCGCCGTAGACGTCGGCGTCCGCCAGCAGAGTGCTGACCCCGGAGCCGGCCAGCTCCGCGGCCACCGCCACGGCGACCGTCGTCCGCCCGGGCGCGCCGGTCGGGCCCCAGACGGCGACCAGCCGGCCGGTGCCCGGCGCGACCGGCGGCTCCGGCTCACCCGGCTCCGCGCCGTCGGGCAGCCCGGCGAGCGGCTGGCTCCAGGAGACGGACGGACCGGTGCCGGGATCCTGCTCGTGCAGCGCGGCGGACACGGCGGCGGCGATGTCCGCGGGCGGGGCGTCGGCCGGGAGCAGGTGGAGGACACCGAGCTGGCGCAGCCGGGTCTCGGCCGTCTCGTCGCCGGGCGAGTAGAGGCCCACGACGGCGACCCGGGCCGCGGCGAGGCGGGCCAGCGCGTCACGGTCGAGACGGCGCAGCTCCGCCGAGAGCAGCGCCGCCCGGGCGGTTCCCGTGGCCGCGGCGGCAAGCAGGTCGGCAAGGTCGACGCAGCGCCGCACGACGGACATGCCGGTAGGGGTGCGCTCGAGGCCGGCGACCAGCTCGGCCTCCCAGCTAGCGCCGGTCACCGCGGTGAGCACCGGGACGCTCACGACGACCCCGCGCTCGACGACCCGCCCGCACCGGGGACCTGCACGACGTAGACGGAGCCGTGGGCCACCGCGTCGATGACGTCCGGGACGTCGCCGCCGTCGACGAGAAGAGTGACGCCGGCCTTCGAGCCGCTGCCGCCGAACCCGCCGCTCGACTTCACGTCCTCGGCGACCGTCACACCGGACAGGACCAGCTCTGGGTCGGCCGGCGCCTCACCGCTGCGCGTCTCGCGGACGACGTACAGGTCGACGACCCGGCCCTTGGCCAGCCCGGCGACGCCGAAGCGGTCGACCTCGATGACGACCCGCCGCTGGTCGGCCGCGCCGGCCGCCGCGACGGCCGACAACGGCAGCAGCTCGCCGCGGCCGACCGGACGGGTGAGGACGACCCCGTCGAGGTCCTCGGTGGCCGCGACGTACCGGCCCGCGACGTCGTCGAGCCGGACAGCCGCGACCTCGAGGTCGTCCTCGCTGAGCGGGGTGTCGGCGCCGAGGTCGCGGGTGACCGACCACACCCGGACCCGCTCGTCGGCGTCGGCGAAGACCTTGGCGCCGATGACGACGGAGAGCAGGATCATGAGCAGCCCGACCAGCAGCCGCGCGTCGAGCCAGCGGGCCCGCGGCAGGCGGGAGGCGCTCGGCGTCGGCAGGTCGGACACCTGGGCTCCCCCGTCCTGTGGTCGTGCGGGTGACCGTTCGTGGTGGACAC
>DASVED010000170.1:0-8129 GCA_036380775.1 Actinomycetes bacterium | reverse complement strand
ACCCCGGTGCGGAAGTTCTCGACGAGGACATCGGCGCGTCGCACCAGCCGGGTCAGCAGGTCCTTGCCCTCCGGCGACTTGAGGTCCGCGGTGACGGACTCCTTGTTCCTGTTGCAGGAGAAGAAGTACGTGCTCTCACCGTGCTCCGAGACGTTGCCCGCGTCGTCGACGAACGGCGGTCCCCAGCCGCGGCTGTCGTCTCCTCCGTCCGGGTTCTCGACCTTGATGACCCGGGCGCCGAGATCGCCGAGCATCATGGCCGCGTGCGGTCCGGCGAGGGCGCGGGACAGGTCGACGACGAGTGCACCGTCCAGGGGGCCGCTCATGGCAGGCGAGCCTGTCACAGCGCCCCGCACGGAGGGAACCGTGCCCGCCGGGTCGCCGGGTGGGCCGCTGGCAGACTGCCGGTGATGGACACCGTCGCACCGCACGCAGCGCTGCGACCGCTCGACGTCGGAGCCGTGACCGACCTGGTCCGGCGCGCCGCACCGCGGCTCGGGACCGTCCGCCTCGTGCTGGTCGACGGGCCTGCCGGGTCGGGCAAGACGACCGCGGCTGCCCGGCTGGCGGACGCATTCGGCGGCGCGCCGGTCGTGCACATGGACGACCTCTACGAGGGCTGGTCCGGCCTGGGCGGCGACGTATGGGACCGGCTGCGTCGGCAGGTGCTCGAACCGCTCGCCGCCGGGCAGCCCGGCCGCTACCAGCGCTACGACTGGGACGCCCGGCGGTTCGCCGAGTGGCACGACGTGCCGGTGCCGGAGATCCTCGTTGTCGAGGGCGTGGGGTCGGCGGCCCGGGCCGTGGACCCGTGGGCGACGCTTCGGATCTGGGTGGAGATCTGGCCCGAGCGGGCGCTGGCGCGCGGGATCGCCCGCGACGGCGAGCCGATGAGGGACGAGTGGCTGCGCTGGTCCGCACGGGAGCGAGAGCACTTCCTCGCCGACGGCACCGCCGGCCGGGCGGACGTCCTCGTCGACGGGTCAGCTCCGCCGACGGCTAGCCGTCGAGGCGGCTAGCGTCCGCGCAGCTTGGACAGCGCCTCTTCCAGGATGGCGGCCCCGTCAGCCTCGGTGCGACGCTCCTTCACGTAGGCCAGGTGCGTCTTGTACGGCTCGGTCCGCGGCGGGGACGGCGGGTTCTCGCGGTCCTGCCCCGCCGGGAAGCCGCAGCGCGGGCAGTCCCAGGTCTCGGGCGCCTGGGCCTGGGTCTCCTCCGAGAAGCTCGGCTTGGTCTCGTGCCCGTTGGCACACCAGTAGGAGAGGCGGAACCGGGGAGCGGCCTCGCCGCGCTCGGCCTCACCCATCGGGCCGGCGCCTACTCGGCTGCCCCGGATCGCGTTACCGCTTGCCACGTTCGTTGCTCCCCAGCTTCTCGAGGACGGTGCCCAGATTGTAGGTCAGGACTTGAGCAGAAGACCCAGGGCGACGATCGAGGCGATCCAGAGGATGCCGATGCCGATGGTCAGCCGGTCGAGGTTGCGCTCGACGACCGACGAGCCGCCGAGCGAGGAGGACACGCCGCCGCCGAACAGGTCGGACAGCCCGCCGCCCTTTCCCTTGTGCAGCAGCACCAGGAGCACCATGAGCAGGCTGGTGATGATGAGCACGATCTGGAACACGATCTCCACGCGAAATCTCTGCCTTCTCAGTCGGTCCGGCGCGCCGGCTCGGTGCGCGGTCCTCAGGGTACGTCAGCAGGTGCCGCGGGCGGGCTAGGAGGCCTGCTGCTCGAGGACGTTGCGGTAGCGGACGATGCCGACGAACTCCTCGGCGTCGATGCTGGCGCCGCCGACGAGAGCTCCGTCCACGTCGGTCTGGGCCATGATCCCGGCGACGTTGGCCGCCTTCACCGAGCCGCCGTACAGGATGCGCACGCCGTCCGCGAGGTCGCCGGAGTACAGCTCGGCGAGCCGGGTCCGGATCGCCGCGCAGACCTCCTGCGCGTCCTCGGGCGTCGCCACCTCGCCGGTGCCGATCGCCCAGACCGGCTCGTAGGCCACCACGACCTGCCGGGCCTGGTCGGCGCGGACGCCGTCGAGGGCCGCGGACAACTGCGCCAGGGTGTGCTCGACGTGGCGACCTTCCTGACGTACCTCCAACGCCTCGCCGACGCACAGGATCGGCACCAGCTTCTCGCCGAACGCCGCCTTGACCTTCGCGTTGACCAGCGCATCGTCCTCGTGGCGGTCCGCGCGGCGCTCGCTGTGCCCGACGACGACGTAGGTGCACCCGAGCTTGGCCAGCATCGAGGCCGCGATGTCGCCGGTGTGCGCGCCCGGCGGGTCCGGCGAGACGTCCTGCGCCCCGTAGACGACGCGGTACTTGTCGCCGTCGACCAGGGTCTGCACGGAGCGGATGGCGGTGAACGGCGGCAGGACTGCCACCTCGACGGCGTCGAAGTCGTCGTCGGTCAGCGAGAAGGCGAGCTTCTGCACCAGCGCCAGCGCCTCGAGGTGGTTGAGGTTCATCTTCCAGTTGCCCGCCATCAGCGGGGTGCGGCTCATTGCGACGGTCCTCCAAGGCTGTCTTCGAGCACGACCAGTCCCGGGAGCTCCTTGCCCTCGAGGAACTCGAGGCTGGCGCCTCCTCCGGTCGAGATGTGGCCGAACGCCGCCTCGTCGAAGCCGAGCGCGCGCACGGCGGCCGCCGAGTCACCGCCCCCGACGACCGTCAGCCCGCCCGCAGATGTGACCTCGGTCAAAGCCTCGGCCACCGCGCGGGTCCCCTCGGCGAACGGCGCCATCTCGAACACGCCCATCGGGCCGTTCCAGAAGACGGTGCGCGCGTCGAGGATCTTCGCGGCGAACAACCGGCCGCTCTCCGGGCCGATGTCGAGCCCCAGCCGGTCCTTCGGGATCTGGTCGACGGCGACGACATCGTGCTCGGCGTCCTCGGAGAACGCCGTCGCGGCCACGATGTCGACCGGCAGGACGATCTCGACGCCCTTCGACGCCGCCACGTCGAGGTAGCCGCGTACCGCATCGAGCTGGTCCTCCTCGAGCATGCTCTTCCCGACCTCGTGGCCCTGTGCCATGAGAAAGGTGAAGACCATGCCGCCGCCGATCAGCAGCCGGTCCACGGACTGGAGCAGGTTGTCGATGACGCCGAGCTTGTCGGAGACCTTCGCGCCGCCGAGGACCACGACATAGGGCCGGTCCGGGTCGCCGGTCAACCGGCGCAGGACCTCGGTCTCGAGCAGCACCAGCTGCCCGGCCGCGTGCGGCAGACGTTGCGGCACGTCGTAGACGCTGGCGTGCTTGCGGTGCATCGCACCGAACCCGTCACCGACGTAGGCGTCCACCAGCGCCGCCAGCTCGTCGGCGAACGCAGAGCGCTCGGCGTCGTCCTTGCTCTCCTCGCCGGCGTTGAAGCGCAGGTTCTCCAGCAGCGCAACGTCGCCGTCCCCCAGCGACCCGACGGCCGCCTTCGCGCTCTCGCCCACCGTGTCGGCGGCGAACTCGACCGGCCGGCCGAGCACCTCGGCCAGTCGCTTGGCCACCGGCGCGAGGCTGTACTCCGGGACCGGCTTCCCCTTCGGCCGGCCCAGGTGCGCGCAGACCACCACGCGGGCCCCGCGGTCGGCCAGGTCGGCGATGGTGGGGGCGCTGGCACGGATCCGGCCGTCGTCGGTGATGGTCGAGCCGTCCAGCGGGACGTTGAGGTCCGACCGGACCAGGACCCGCTTGCCGGCCAGGTCCCCGAGGTCGTCGACTGTCCGCACTACAGCGACGAGCCGACGAGCTTGACGAGGTCGACGAGCCGGTTCGAGTAGCCCCATTCGTTGTCGTACCAGCCGACGACCTTGACCTGGTCGCCGATCACCTTGGTCAGCTTCGAGTCGAAGATGCACGACGACGGGTCGGTGACGATGTCGCTCGACACGATCTCGTCCTCGGTGTAGCTCAGGTAGCCCTTGAGCGGGCCGTCGGCCGCGGCGGCCTTGAACGCGGCGTTGACCTCATCCACGGTCGTGTCCCGGGAGACCGTCACGGTGAGGTCGGTAGCCGAGCCGGTGGGCACCGGGACGCGTAGGGCGTAGCCGTCCAGCTTGCCCTTCAGCTCCGGGAGGACCAGCCCGATCGCCTTGGCCGCGCCGGTGCTCGTCGGCACGACGTTCAGCGCGGCGGCACGGGCCCGGCGGAGGTCGCTGTGCGGGCCGTCCTGCAGGTTCTGGTCCTGGGTGTACGCGTGGATCGTGGTCATCAGCCCGCGCTCGATCGTGAACGTGTCGTGCAGCACCTTCGCAAGCGGAGCAAGGCAGTTCGTCGTGCAGGAGGCGTTGCTGATGATGTGGTGGTTCGCCGCGTCGTACGCCGAGTCGTTGGCGCCGAGCACCACCGTGAAGTCCTCGTTCTTGGCCGGCGCCGAGATGATGACCTTCTGCGCGCCAGCGTCGAGGTGCGCCCTGGCCTTGTTGGCATCGGTGAAGAAGCCGGTCGACTCGATGACGACGTCGGCGCCGAGCTCCTTCCAGGGCAGCGAGCCGGGGTCGCGCTCCTCCAGGGCCCGAATCTTGCGCTTCCCGACGATGATGTTCTGGTCGTCGAAGGACACGTCCTCCTGGAGCCGGCCGAGGATGCTGTCGTACTTCAGCAGGTGGGCCAGCGTCTTGTTGTCCGTGAGGTCGTTGGCGCCGACCACCTCGATGTCAGCGCCCTGCGCGAGAGCCGCCCGGAAGAAGTTCCGTCCGATACGGCCGAAGCCGTTGATGCCCACCCGAACCGTCACGACAGTCTCCTTCAGCTCTCCGCCTCGACCCTGCCCGGCAACCCTATCCGTCCACTTGGCGTGGTCAGCAGCCGCTTCCCAGGGCGTGGACGCCCAGCCACGCAGGCCGGCTCAAGGGGACGACGCACGTCCACGTGGTCGACGCCAGCCGCGGAATCGCAGGGCGGTCAGGCGTCGAGCATGTCCGGGGTGAGGTTGGCGTCGGTGCCCGGGATCCCCTGGTCGGTGGCCCGCTTGTCGGCCAGCGCCAGCAGCCGGCGGATCCGGCCGGCGACCGCGTCCTTGGTCATCGGCGGGTCGGCCAGGGTGCCGAGCTCCTCGAGGCTGGCCTGCTTGTGCGCCAGGCGCAGCTCGCCCGCGGTGCGCAGGTGGTCGGGGATCTCGTCGCCGAGGATCTCGAGGGCGCGCTGTACCCGGGCGCCGGCGGCGACGGCCGCCCTCGCCGAGCGGCGCATGTTCGCGTCGTCGAAGTTGGCCAGCCGGTTGGCGGTGGCCCGGACCTCGCGGCGCATCCGCCGCTCCTCCCAGGCGAGCACGCTGTCGTGGGCACCGAGCCGGGTGAGCAGCGCGCCGATTGCGTCACCGTCGCGGACGACCACCCGGTCGACCCCGCGTACCTCCCGGGCCTTCGCCCCGATCCCCAGCCGGCGCGCCGCGCCCACCAGCGCGAGCGCGGCCTCCGGGCCCGGGCAGGTGATCTCCAGGGCCGACGACCGTCCCGGTTCGGTGAGCGAGCCGTGGGCGAGGAAGGCGCCGCGCCACGCTGACTCGGCGTCGCACAGCGCGCCCGACACCACCTGGGGCGGTAGGCCCCTTACCGGCCGGCCTCGGCCGTCGAGCAGGCCGGTCTGGCGGGCCAGCGCCTCACCGTCCTTGGCCACCCGCACCAGGTAGCGGCTGCCCTTGCGCAGCCCGCCCGGCGCGACCACCGCGACGTCGGACGTGTGGCCGTAGACCTCGGCGATGTCCTTGCGCAGCCGCCGGGCAGTCGCGCCGGTGTCGATCTCGGCCTCGACGACGATACGGCCGGCGACGATGTGCAGCCCTCCGGCGAAACGCAGCATCGACGACACCTCTGCCTTGCGGCAGCACGGCTTGGTCACCTCGAGGTGAGCGAGCTCGCCCTTCACGGCGGCGGTCATGGCCATTGGCTTACATCCTGTCAGTCGGAAGCCGGTCGGGGGCGAAGAGACGGCTCAAGGCTGATGCGAGCCGGTCGGGGTCGTGCCGGTCGGGGTCGTCGACCTGGGCCAGCGGGGCGAGGTGCAGGTCGGCGCCGAGCTCACGGGCGACCCGCCGCAGTGCCTCGGGGTCGGGCACCGCGGCCGTGTCGGCGAGCACCGCGTGCAGCGTCAGGGCCGGCGCATGCCGGGCGAGGACCTCGAGGTGAGTCTCGGGCGCGAAGCCGGCGGTCTCCCCCGGCTGCGGCGCGAGGTTGAGCACCACGACCCGACGGGCGCTGGTGGAGCACAGCGCGTCGGCGAGCTCGGGCACGAGCAGGTGCGGGATGACGCTGGTGAACCACGAGCCAGGGCCGAGCACCACCCAGTCGGCCTCCAGAACGGCGGCGACCGCCTCCGGGCACGCTGGTGGCTGCTCGGGCACGAGGCCTATGTGGACGACGCGGCCGGGGGTGGTGGCAACAGCGACCTGCCCGCGTACGGTGACAAGGCCCTCGCCCGGCACCGGCTCGTGGACCGCCATGACGGCCTCGATGTCCAGCGGCACCACCGACATCGGCAGGACCCGACCATGGGCGCCGAGCAGCCGGGCCACCCAGTCGAGCCCGGCGACCGAGTCGCCGAGCAGCTCCCAGAGCGCGACGATGAGCAGGTTGCCGACGGCGTGGTCGTGCAGCTCCCCCGCGCTGCGGAACCGGTGCTGGGCCACCCGGCTCCACGTCTGGCCCCACTCGTCGTCGCCGCACAGCGCGGCCAGCGCCATCCGCAGGTCGCCGGGCGGGAGCACGCCGAACTCGCGCCGCAGCCGGCCGCTCGAGCCGCCGTCGTCGGCCACGGTCACCACCGCGGTGAGGTCGTCGGTCACCCGGCGCAGCGCCTGCAGCGAGGCCGCCAGCCCGTGACCGCCGCCGAGGGCCACTACCGACGGGCTCATGGCTGCTCCTCCCCGAGGGAGGTCACTCACGGCCGAGGTCCCGGTGGACGACTGCGGCGTCGACGCCGGACGCCGCCAGCCGGGCGGCGAGCTCCTCGGCCATCGCGACCGAGCGGTGCTTACCGCCCGTGCAGCCGACCGCGAACGTCGCGTAGCGCTTCCCCTCGCGCTGGTAACCCTCCCCGATCAGCTCGAGCACGCGCTGGTAGGCGTCGAGGAGCTCGGCCGCGCCCTGTTGCGCGAGGACGTAGTCACGAACCGCCGCGTCCTGCCCGGTCAACGGCCGCAGCTCCGGGACCCAGTGCGGGTTGGGCAGGAACCGGCAGTCCACGACCAGGTCGGCGTCGACCGGCAGGCCGTACTTGTAGCCGAACGAGATGACCGTCGCGTGCAGGCCCGGCGTCACCTCCTCGAAGGCAGAGATCACCTTCGCGGCGAGCTGGTGGACGTTGAGGTCCGTCGTGTCCAGCACGATGTCGGCATCGGCCCGCAGGTCGCGCAGCATCTCCCGTTCCAGCGCGATGCCGTCGCTGAGCATGCCGTCGCCCTGGAGCGGGTGCGGCCGGCGCACCGCCTCGTGCCGCCGGACGAGCGCGTCGTCGGAGGCCTCGAGGAACACGATCCTGGGGTCCCTGCCGTCGGTCGCGAGCTGGGCTCTGGCCTCGGCGAGGTCGGCGAAGAAGGTCCGGCTGCGCACGTCGACGACGGCTGCGATGCGCTTGACGTCCCCACGAGCCCTCCCACCGAGCTCGGCCAGGGTCGGCAGCAACGCGGGCGGCAGGTTGTCGACCACGAACCAGCCCAGATCCTCGAGCACGTTGGCCGCCGTGCTCCGGCCGGCCCCTGACATGCCGGTGATGATCGCCAGCTCGGGCAGGTGCGGAGCGGGGTCTGCCTGCTCGGCCCGCTCGGTCTGCTCGGCGTGCTTGCTCACGTGCCCTCACCGTCGTCAACGCCCGCCCCGACGTCGAGGATCTCACCGGTCGCCGTGTTGACCGCCGCGGGCACCCGGCCACGCGACGCGAGCCCGCTCACGACAGCCTCCGCGGTGCGCCGGCCGACGCCCGGGACCTCCATCACCTCGTCCACGGAGGCGGCTGCGAGGCGCTTGAGGGAGCCGAAGTGCTTGAGCAGGGCGGTCCGTCGGGTCTCACCCAGCCCGGGCACCCCGTCCAGGGCGCTGGCTGTCATCGACTTCGACCGTCGGGTCCGGTGCAGCGCGATGGCGAACCGGTGCGCCTCGTCGCGGACCCGCTGCAGCAGGTAGAGGCCCTCGCTGCTCCG
>DASVED010000169.1:0-13298 GCA_036380775.1 Actinomycetes bacterium | reverse complement strand
GCCGACCCGGCGCTGGACGCGGGGGCGCTCAACGGTGGCACGGCGGCCCTTCACCAGCAGCTCGTGTTCCGGCCCACTCCCGGCCTGGGCCGGGCCGACACCCCGTTCCCCGGGTTGTTTCTGGCCGGGTCATCGGCCCACCCGGGCGGTGGTGTGCACGGGGCGTGCGGCGCCAACGCCGCGCGTGCTGCGTTGCTACGGGCCAGAGTCGGTGCCCGGATCTACGACGGGTCGGTCGGAGCCGCCCAGCGCTACCTCTCCTGACCCGGCGCGTCGGTGCCGGCGCGCTGGCCCAGCCCCGCCCGACCCTCGACCAGGCTCCGCAGCCGGCTCAGCGTCTCGTCGAGGCGCTTGCGGCCCACGGCGTCCAGCACCGGGTTGTGCACCCACGCCCCGGGGCCGGCCGTCGGCTCTTCGTACATCTCCACGACCGTCCGGTCACCCGCCGGGTGCAGCGTCAGCTCCACCGTGGCCTCACCCATCGGCCACCCACGGGCCTGCAACAGCAGCCGCGTGCCGTCCACGCACTCCAGGACCTCGGTCTGGTCCTTGATCATCAACGGCCAGGCGCCGAAGGCGTGATGCAGCTGGCTGCCGGCAGCCGGCCACCGCGCGTCGACCGCCCGGATCTTCACGGTGCCCACGACCCACGCCGAATAGGACCATCCGTCGGCAAGCGTCTCCCAGACGCGATCCGGCGGCGCCGCGAACTCCATGCTCACCCGTGCCATCGCTCGACCTTTCCGCCGTGGGTCACTGCCACGGCCGTACCCCGCGCTTCGTGGCCGAACCCGAGGAACGGCGGCAAAGGGATGACCGACCGGCCGACGGGTAGGTCTGGCGCTATGACATCGGTTGACGGACATGCCGGGGCGCTTGCTCTGAGCCTTGTGCGGCACGCGGAGAGCGAGGGCAACCTCGCGGACACCAAGGCCCGGGAGGCGCGCGCCGAGCGCCTCGAGCTCACCGAGCGTGATGCCGACGTGCCGTTGTCCCCGGCCGGTCGCGAGCAGGCACGGGCGCTGGGCGAGGCCTGGCGTCGGCTCGACCGCGCCGACCGGCCGAGTCGGCTGCTGAGCTCTCCCTACCTGCGGGCCCTGGAGACGGCGTGGTGTGCGGTGGAGTCGGCCGGCTGGGACCTGCCGGTCGAGCGGGACGAGCGGCTCCGGGAGCGCGATCTGGGCCTGCTCGACGGCTTCACCCGATACGGCATCGAGGCGCAGTACCCGGAGGAGGCGAAGCGCCGGACGTGGCTCGGGAAGTTCTACTACCGCCCCCCGGGCGGCGAGAGCTGGGCCGACGTCGCCGGGCGGGTGCGCGCGGTCCTGGAGGCGCATCGGCTCTCCAACGGTGACCGGCTGGTGGTCGTGACCCACCAGGCGGTGATCATGCTGGCGCGGTACGTGCTCGAGGACCTCACCGAGCAGCAGGTACTCGAGATCGACGACCAGGAGCAGATCGCGAACACCGCGGTCACGACGTACGTCCTGACGGACGGCAAGGCCCGGCTGCTCCGGTACAACGACACGTCTCACCTCGCCTCCCACGACGCGCCCGAGACGGAGGAGGCCGATGCCGCTTCCGCAGGCTGAGACCGTCACCCCGGGCCTTCTCCGCCGGTGGCCGCTGCCGCCCGGAGACGGGGGAAAGGAGGGTCGGGGCCGCACCCTCGTCATCGCTGGCTCCGCCGAGACCGCCGGCCCGGCCAGCTTGGCCGCGGAGGCCGCGCTCCGCTGCGGCGCGGGCAAGCTTCAGGTGGCCACCGCACGGTCGGTCGCGGCGGGCCTGGCGGTCGTGTTGCCGGAGGCGTTGGTGCGGGGTCTCGACGAGTCGCCGTCGGGCGCGATCACCGGCGCCGGGGCTGGCGCCGCACGCGACCTCGCCGAGGCAGCCAGTTGTGTGCTCCTGGGCCCTGGGCTGGCAGATCCCACCGAGACTGCCGCGGTTGTCCGCGCCCTCGTCGAGGGCATCGATGGACGGGTCGTGCTCGACGCACTCGCCCTGACGGCGGTCACCGAGGACCCTGGGTCGGTCCGGCACCTCGCCGGCCGACTGGTCCTCACGCCGAACCCGCACGAGCTCGCGCTGACCCTGGGGGATGACGACGAATCAGTCGAGAAACGGCCGGCCGAGTCCGCACTCCGGCTCGCCGAGCTCACCGGCGGCGTGGTCGCCCTGGGCGGCGAGACGGGCTGGGTCGCGGCGCCCGACGGTCGGCTGTGGCGCGACGACGGTGGCGGGCCGGGACTCGGGGTCTCCGGCTCGGGCGACGTCCGGGCCGGGCTGGTCGCCGGCCTCCTGGCGCGGGGCGCCGATCCGGCCCAGGCCACCGTATGGGCGGGCCACCTCCATGGCAGGGCCGGCGAGCGTCTCGCAGCCCGGACGGGCCCGCTGGGATACCTGGCCCGGGAGCTGGCGCCGCAGGTCCCGGCCCTGCTGGTCGAGATCGAGCACTGACCACCGGTCGCGCGAACCTGTTGCCGTCGCGGTGGGTCGGGCTCGACAGTTAGCCCATGACCGCGCGCCCTGACCAGTACGCCGCCGCCCTGGACCGGGCCCGCCACCACGTCGACGCGTGGCTGGCCTCGCTGCCGGACCGGCCCGTCCCACCGCGGGCGACGGTCGACGAGGTGGCGAAGGTGCTCGGCGAGGCGCTGCCCGACGGGCCGACCGACCCGGCGGAGGTCGTCGACCTGCTGGTCCGAGGCGTGGAGCCGGGGCTGATGGCGATGTCGTCGGGCCGGTTCTTCGGCTGGGTGATCGGCGGGACCCTGCCAGCGGCGCTGGCCGCGGACTGGCTGGTCAGCGCCTGGGACCAGAACAGTGGGATGCGCTTCGCGACGCCTGGTGTCGTGGGCGCGGAGGAGGCCGCGGCCAGCTGGCTCCTGGACCTGCTCGGCCTGCCGGCCACCTGTGACGTCGGGTTCGTCACCGGTGCGACCATGGCCAACTTCACCGGGCTGGCGGCCGGCCGTCAGCATGTCCTGACCGCGGCCGGCTGGGACCTCGACCGGGACGGGCTCACCGGGGCCCCTCGGGTCTCCGTGCTGGCCGGCGAGGAGCGGCACGGCACGGTCGACCTCGCGCTGCGCTACCTCGGGCTGGGCGCGCCCACCCCGGTCAAGGCCGACGACCAGGGCCGCCTGCGCGTCGACGCCCTGGCCGGCGCGCTCGCCGAGGTGACCGGCCCGGCGATCGTCGTGCTGCAGGCCGGCAACATCCACTCGGGCTCCTTCGACCCGTTCCGCGAGGCCATCGGGCTGGCGCACCAGCAGGGAGCCTGGGTCCACGTCGACGGCGCGTTCGGTCTCTGGGCAGCCGCCTCCCCCGACCTGCGCCACCTCGTCGCCGGCCTCGAGTCCGCCGACTCCTGGGCGACGGACGCGCACAAGACGCTCAACACGCCCTACGACTGCGGGATCGCGGTCGTGGCGCATCCGGCCGACCTGCGTGCGGCCATGGGGATGCACGCGAGCTACCTGGTGCATGCCGACGACGTCGGCGATCCCTTCGACCGGGTCCCGGAGCTGTCCCGGCGCGCGCGCGGCGTCCCCGTCTGGGCGGCCCTGCGCTCGCTCGGGCGCCATGGTGTGGCCGACCTGGTCGAGCGGCTGGCGGCTTCGGCGCGGGGGATCGCCGACGGGATCCGCACCGTGCCCGGCGCCGAGGTCCTCAACGACGTGGTGTTCACCCAGGTTTCCGCGAGCTTCGGGACCGACGAGCGCACCCGGGCGGTCACCGAGCGGCTGCTCGCCGACGGGACCGCGTGGATGTCCGGGTCGCGCTGGCGGGACCGCGACGTGCTGCGGGTGTCGGTCAGCAACTGGTCCACCGACGCCGACGACGTCGCCGCGAGCATCGAGGCCGTGAGGCGCGCGGCCGCCGAGGTGTGACGGGCCGGTTCACCGCTGGCTGGCGGGCTCCTTGCCGCGTACGACCTGATCAACTTGACGGGCCGCGCGCCGGTGCTTGGCGCGCCGCGCGACGGCCACCACGACACCGAGCACCAGCAGGCCGTAGAAGCCGTAGTTGATCGGGTCGCTGTACTGCTCCACAGAGGTCCAGCGACTGCCGAGCTGGTGACCGAGCAGGACGAGCACCGTGTTGTACGCGGTGCTGCCGATCGTGGTGTAGGCGAGGAACGGCACCAGCGGCATCCGCGCGACGCCGGCCGGGATCGAGATCAGGGACCGTACGCCGGGAACGAGCCGTCCGACCAGCACCGCGGTGCGCCCGTGCCGGTCGAACCAGTCCTGTGCCCGGTCGACGTCGTCGGCGCCCATCAGTGGCGTCCGCGCTGCCAGCCGCCGCAGCCGTTCGGGGCCGAGCGCTGCCCCCGCCCAGTAGAGGAGGACCGCGCCGAGCACCGACCCGGCCGTGGCCGCGACGAGCACGGCGAGCAGGGACAGCTTGCCCTGGCCGGCCAGGAACCCGGCCAGCGGCAGCACCACCTCGCTGGGCAGCGGCGGGAACACGTTCTCCAGCAGGACGAGGACGGCGACACCTACCGCGCCCATGGTGTGGATGACGTCGAGGACCCAGCCGGCCAGGCCGCCGAGCTCGGCGGCGACGCGGAGTGGCATGTCGGGTGTCGTGCCCGCTCCGCGGCGGTGTTATCCCCCGCGGACGCGGCCGCTGTCCGGCGAGGCGCGCAGGGACGACGTGTCCACCGCCTCGAACGCCGACGCTGGCACCGACTTGAGCTCGTCGAGAAGTCCCGACGGCCACTTCGCGGAGGCAGTCCCTTGGAAGTACCACGGCGAGCCGTTGTCGGCGAGGACCAGCCCGTGACGCTGCATCGCGCGGAGCACCACGCGGGTGTCCGGCCGGAACGAGGACACCGGGAAGGACGCGCTCAGCCGGAACCACGCACCCATCGGCGGGTAGGCCGGGTTGCTGACCGACCCGGCGTCGTGCCGGGCCGGCCAGACATGGCTGCGGTCGGTGACGTTCGTCGTGAAGCGGATCGCGTGGTCGACGTGGCCACGCCGGACCTCGCCCAGGCGGAGCAGGCCCGGCAGGATCGGCAGACCGGCGGCGTCGGCCGAGGTCCAGCCGTCCGGCCGTAGCGCGTTGCTCGTCAGCCGCCAGGTCGCGCCCGAGCCGGCGCGCCACCGACCGGTCGACGTCTGGCGCGTCGCGAAGGTCTCGTAGAGGCGGCAGGAACCGCGGTCGACGACCAGAGCGTGCCGGTCGCCGTCGGCGGCCCGGCCGCCCTCGATCCGGGTGTCGCTGCCGAGGGGGTAGCGCACCCGGTCGCTCTCGTCCGCGTAGTCGAACCGGACGCGGACCTTCGGGTGCGTACCGCCCACGACGGTGATCGGGATGCCGTACGGGACGGGTTGCGCGCCGTAGGAGGGCCCGAAGTCCGGATGCAGGTCGCGGTCTTCGGACATGTTCGACATCCACTGGTCGCTGCGGTCGTGCACCGGCAGGGCGCTGACGTCGGCGTGCCAGTAGCTCGTGGCGGGGAAGACGGGGCACTCCGTCCCCGGCAGGGTCCGGCCGGCGCCGCTGGCCGGGCCGCCGGTGCCGACTGCCGCGGCGAGGGCCACGCAGAGCGCCGCCGCGGCCGCGGGCGCGACGTGCCTGGTCAGGGTCATGGCAGGAGATCGGCACGGCCGGCGGCCGGCCGGAGGCGGCCACCCGGGTGACACGCCCGGGAATGGGACCTTTCGGGCAGCCTCGCTACCCTGGCCGGCATGCCGCCGCACGACGATCCTCACGCGGCGCCCCTGCTGCACGCCGCCCTGCACGACGACGAGATCGCCATGCTGGACGAGATCCTGCGCATCCTGGGCGACCGCTCGGACCGGGTCGTGGGCTACTTCTACGCCGCGTTGTTCCTCGAGGCGCCGGAGCTGCGCTCGATGTTCCCGGCGGCGATGGACGTGCAGCGCGACCGGCTGTTCAAGGCCCTCACGGGCGCCGTCCGCCACCTGAGCGACCCTGACCGCTTCGTGCCGATGCTGCAACAGCTCGGACGTGACCACCGGAAGTTCGGCGTCCGCCCCGAGCACTACGAGGTGCTCGGTCGGGCGCTGGTCACCGCCATGCGCCACCACGCCGAGGACGTCTGGGTGCCGGAGCTCGAGGACGCCTGGGTCCGGGCCTATGCCGCGATGTCGGCCACCATGATCGAAGGCGCCCAGGAGGCGGCGAGCAGCCAGCCGGCGTGGTGGCGCGGCGAGATCGTGGCGCACGAGCGGAGGGCCCAGGACCTTGCGGTGCTGGTGCTGCGCACCGACCGTCCCTACGAGTACGCCGCCGGGCAGTACGCGAGCGTCGAGACGCCCTACCGTCCACGGTCCTGGCGCACCTACTCCATGGCGACCGCGCCCAGTCCGGACGGGCTGCTGGAGTTCCACGTGCGCGCCCTGGACGCGGGCTGGGTCAGCGGCCCGCTCGTCTGGCGGGCCGGTGTCGGTGACGTCCTGCGCCTCGGCGCGCCGCAGGGCGAGATGCGAGTCGACCACGACTCCCGCCGTGACGTCCTCGCGGTGGCCGGCGGCACCGGCCTGGCGCCGGTCAAGGCGATCATCGATGACATGACGAAGTGGAACAGCAGCCGTCAGGTCACGTTGTTCTTCGGCGTCCGCCACACGCACGAGCTCTACGACATGGCCGCGCTGCACCGGATGGCCGCGCTGAACCCGTGGCTCCGGGTGGTGCCCGTCGTCTCCGAGGACCCGGCCTTCACCGGGGAGCAAGGGCTGCTGCCGGACGTCGTCCTGCGGCACGGCGACTGGTCCGACCACGACGTGCTGTTATGCGGGTCACCCCCGATGACCCGCGCCGCGCACGACCGGCTCACCACGGCGGGTGTTCCGCCGCAGCGCATCTCCTACGACGTGGTCGGTGACGCCCACCCGGCGGCGGCCGAGGTCATTGACCTCCGGGGTCACCAGCGCGGGTCGCTGCGCAGCAGGTCCTCGAGGTCCGCCGAGCGCATAGGCCGACCCATCAGGTAGCCCTGGGCACGGTCGCAGCCCATCGCGCGGACCGCGTCGAGCTGTGCCTGCGTCTCCACGCCCTCGGCGACGACCACCAGCTCGTGCGCGTGCGCCAGGTCGACGACGGCCGCCACGACGGCGTCGTCCCGGAGGCTCTGGCCGAGACGGCTGACGAACGAGCGGTCGATCTTGAGGAACTGCAGGGCGAACCGCTGCAGGTAGGCAAGCGCGGAGTAGCCGGTGCCGAAGTCGTCCAGGCCGACCTGCAGGCCGAGCGCCGCCATCCGCTCCAGCGACTCCTTGACGGCGGGGCTCGTAGTCAGCAGGCTGCGCTCGGTCAGCTCCACCCGGATCGCCGAGCCGGGCACGCCGTACCACTGCAGCGCGCGGCGCAGTCCGTCGACGAACGTCGGGTCCTCCAGCGACCGGGCGGACACGTTGGTGCTCATCCGGCGCATCGAGATGCCCGGGACGCGGACCAGCCTTGCGTACTCCTTGGTGACCATCTCGAACATCCGCGCATCGACCTCGACGATCAGGCCGGTTTCTTCCGCGACGTCGATGAACTCGGCGGGCGCGATGAGCGACCCGTCGGCGGCGGCGATCCGGACCAGCCCTTCGGCGGCGCGCAGCGTGCCGTCGCGGAGGTCCAGCATCGGCTGGAAGACAGGGACGAGACGGTCCTCGGCGAGGGCGTGGCGCAGCAGGGTCTCCGACCGCATGCGGGCCACCGCTCGGGAGCGCAGCGCGTCGTCGAAGAGCGCGTACTGGTCGCGACCCGCGTCCTTCGCCCGGTAGAGGGCCAGGTCGGCCTCGCGGTAGAGGTCGACGTGGGAGCGAGCCGGCGAGTCCGCGACCGAGACGCCGAGGCTCACCGTGGCGACGAGCGACTCCGCCGCAGGTCCGAGGTTGTACGGGCGGCGCAGTGTCTCGAGGAGGCGGGCGGCGATCCCGTGCACCTCGTCGACGTCGCGGAGGCCCTCGCTGAGGACGACGAACTCGTCTCCGCCGAGCCGGGCCACCGTCGAGTCGGCGCGGCTGACCGCCTCGATGCGACCGGCCATCTCGACGAGCAGCGCGTCCCCGACCTGGTGACCGAGCGAGTCGTTGACCAGCTTGAAGCGGTCCACGTCGAGCAGCAGCATCGCGCACGCGCCCCCGGTGCGCTGCAGGCGGGCCAGGGCCTGGTCCATCCGGTCGGTGAGCAGCGTGCGGTTCGCCAGACCGGTGAGGTTGTCCGTGAGCGCGAGTCGCTCCAGCTCGGCCTGCTCGGCAAGTTTCTCGGTGAAGTCGACGGCGTGCGTCACGAGGTACAGCGGCTCGCCGAGGTGGCCACGGGCAACTGCCGTCGTCACCCACGCGTGGACCGGTGTGCCGTCCTTGCGCCGGTAGCGCTTCTCGAACGAGAGCTGGTCGACCTCGCCGCGGACGATCCTGGCGAACAGCTCGGAGTCGCGGTCGGCGTCCGCGGCGTGCGTGAGGTCCAGCAGCGGACGGTCCACCAGGTCCTCGCGGGAGTAGCCGACCATCTCGAGGAACGCTTCGTTCGCCCGCAGGTAGTGCCCGCGAGACTCAGGGGCCAGGCTGATCAGCGACATGCCGATCGGCGCGTTGTCGAACGCCACCCGAAAGTGCTCCTGGCTCGCCGCCAGCCGGGCGGCGGACTCCACCTGCTCGGTCACGTCCACCGCCGTCCCCCACAGATGGGTCACGGTGCCGTCGGTGGCCGTGCGGACGTCCGTCATCGCCCGGATGTGACGGACACCGCCGTCGGCGTGGACGACCCGGTAGACGGCCTCCTCGGGGACGCCCGTCTCGACAGTGCGCCTGCCGAGACTGGCCATCCGCTGCCGGTCCTCGGGGTGCACGCAGCCCAGGAATTCCTCCACGCCGGGCGGAGAGACGTCCTCGCCCCGGCCCATCAGAGCCACCATGCGGTCCGACCAGGTCACCCGGTCCGACCGGACGTCCCACTCCCAGGTGGCCGTCGCGGTCAGCTCGAGCGCGGCGGACAGCTTCGCCCTGTGCACTGCCAGCGAGGAGACCGCCTCCTCGCGGTCGGTGACGTCTATCGTCGCGCCGACGACGCGGACCGCGACACCCGTGGCGTCGGTCTCCACCTCGTTCCACGACTGCAGGAAGTGGATGGACCCGTCCGGGTGCACGACGCGGAAGACCTCACGGTCACCGGTCCCCAGACCGCCCGTTCCGACGGGCCGGTCGTCCGGGTGCACGAGCTCGAGGAAGCCGTCGAGGTCAGGTGGCTCCTCGCGGGGCACGAGGCCCAGCAGGTGGAACATCGCGTCTGACCACTCGTGCCGGCCAGTCGCGAGATCGAGGCTCCACCAGGCCAGGCCGGTCAGGGACTGAGCAGCGTGCAGCCGGGCATCGCTCGTGCGGCGCCGCAACTCGTCGTCGCGACGGGCTGTCACGTCGCGGAAGGAGGTGATGACGCTTTCCACCCGACCGTCGACGACGCGCGGCACTGCGTTGACGAGCAGCCACCAGACCCGTCCGGTGCCGTCGCGCAGCCCGAGGACCTCGTCCTGGCGCGGCGACCCGGTGGCGAACACGACCGAGGACGGCAGCGTCTCGACGGGTCTCAGGGACCCGTCCTCCCAGATGTACTCGTAGCCGGAGTCGGCGACGGTCGACTGCGACGTCTCGTCCCAGCCGACACCGAGCATCCGCTGGGCGCTGGCGTTGGCGAACGTGATCGCGCCGGTCAGGTCGATCTCGACGAGCCCCTCGTCCAGCGACTCGATGATGGCCTGCGAGCGAGCTGACAGCGTCTCCTCGCGGGCGCGGAGCAGTGCTGCGTGCAGGGCGGCCGCGGCCGCGTCGGCCAGCAGGCAGAGGAGCGCTAGGTCGTCGTGGTCGAAGGCGTCCGGCACCGGCGAGATCGCCGACACGAGGCCGATGGCCTCGCCGTCGTGCACCAGCGGGACGACGAGGGAGGACCGGGTGCGCGCTATCGAGTTGATGTCCTGCCGGGTCCGCGGGTCGGTGTCGCCGTCGCGGCACAGCAACGGTTCGAGCGTACGCAGGGCAAGACCCGCCAGCGTCCCCTCGCGCGGGATGGCCGAGCCCACCGGACGCACGCAGGCGCCGGCAGTGGCTCGGGCCACGACGGAGTCGCCGTCCGGCTGAGCGGCCAGGGCTCCGTCGGCGTCGATGATCTCGAGGACGGCCCTCGCCAGCAGCTGGAAGACCTGCTCGGCATCGGCCGGAGCGCAGGCCAGGTCGCGCAGGGCGGCGATGACCCGGCGGAGCCGGTCCGACTCGCGGGCAGCGTGCGGCCCCGGACCGTCGGCGGAAGGTCCGGTCCGGACGACAGTGCGGGCCGGGACGGTCACACGTCCCCTATCGGCAGGCCCCCCGGGTCACCTGAGTGGCCCAGCGCCTTCTGCCAGTCCCGAAATGATCACGCGGACGTGATCGTTGCCCCCGGAGCGCGCTGAATTCGGGACGGTCGGGGGCATCCGGCGCGGGAGGGCCGGCGATGCATTGCTTTGCCCGGCCGATCGGGCGACGGGTAACCTGTGCGTCGCGCCGGGCCAGCCCAGCGCGGGGAGGCGTCGCCTAGTCCGGTCTATGGCGCCGCACTGCTAATGCGGTTTGGGGCTTCAACCCCATCGAGGGTTCAAATCCCTCCGCCTCCGCCACTCTGGAAACTGACGGACACGCGCCCGATCAGTGCCCGGTGCGCGCCAGGACGAGCCGTGCCGCAATTTCCTGCAGGAGCTTCCGGGTGAAGCTGGGCTCGGTCTCGAGGAGCAGGTCGAATGTCTGCCGCGAGACGGCGAGGATGCGCGCGTCGGTCTTGGCGCGCACGCGGGCGATCCGTGGGGAATCGGGGACGAGGAGCGAGAGCTCGCCGAAGAACCCCTCGCGCTCCATCTCGATGTGCAGATCACCACGCTCGACCACGACGGACCCCTCGAGCACGACGAACATGCCGCCCCCCTGGTCGCCGGCCTGTGCCAGGACCTGGCCTGCCGGCACGTCGGTCACGCCCCCGGCGGCCACGATCGCGGCGGTCTCCTCCGTGATCTCCGCGAACAGTGATATCCCCGAGATCTCGGTCTCGATCATGGCGCCTGTTGTAGCAGGTTTCCGCAGGCCGGGCCCCTGCTGACGACACGGTGGAAGATCGCCGGATATCGGCAAATCGGCTCTAATCGGGCAGGGGGTGCGCATACTGTTGCGGGGTCCGACGGGGTCGGACTGCACCACCAGTGACCTGCCGCCGCACCAGCTCGGGGAGAACAGTGCCGCCCGTCCCACCCGCTCGTCCTCGTCCGTCCGCACGTCGTCGGCGAGCTGCGGCCGTCGGCTCTGCCGTCGCCGCGGTGCTCGCGGTCAGCTCGCTGCCGGCTGCGCCGGCGCAGGCGCGTCCCGTGGAGCTGCAGGCCACGACGCTGAAAGCCAACATCTCGGCCGCCACGGCCCAGTGCAAGATGGGCCTGGGCGCCTGGCAGAGCGGCGACAAGGCCCGGGCCAACGAACTGATGGCCGGCCGTGCGGACCTCGGTCAGTACGGCTCGTTCCGGCTCGCCGCCGACCCGAAGTGGCGGCCCGCCTCCACGCTCGACAGCAGCGGCAACGGCCACATGCACTCGCTGCACTACCTGCTGCCGCTCCTTCGCGTCGGCGTGAGCAGCGGAAACCCCGCGATGATCGACCGGTTCTACTTCCTGGTGCGCGACTGGCTGGGCGACAACCCGAAGGGTGGGCACAGCAGCCGCTACGCCTGGGGCCCGCCGATCTACGAGGGCTTCCGCTCGCTCGTCCTGGTCTGCGCCGCAGCGGGCCCCCGCGGGCACCAGCAGTGGCTGCTGCGGGGCCTCGTCCGCCACGGCCAGATCCTGTCGGACTACCGGCGCTACGAGGGCATCAACAACGCGTCGCTGCACCAGTCGATGGGCCTCTACGCACTCGGCGAGGCCATGCGCCGGCCCGCGTGGCGGCAGATCGCCATCGACCGCATCCAGGCCCTCGCCGTCCGGCTGATCCGCGAGGACGGCTCCGACGAGGAAGGCGCCCTGGGCTACGCGGTCAACAACTACCGGTGGTTCGGCCAGGCGGTCGAGCGGCTGCGGCGCGGGGGCGACCCGGTGCCGTCACAGCTCGGCCGGCTCGCGGCGGTCCCGGCGTTCATCGCCCACGGCACCCGGCCCGACGGCCGGGTCGAGGCGCTCGGCGACTCCAGCCCCGAGGCGCTGGTCGCGAAGCGCTGGGCGGGCACGGCAGCCGAGTTCTCGGCGACCAACGGCGCCTCCGGTGTCGCGCCGGCGGCGACGTTCGCGCAGTTCCTCGGCGGCTACGTCTTCGGCCGCTCCGGCTGGGGCACGTCGAGGCCGCTCGCGGACGAGACATTCTTCAGTGTCCGCGGCGGGAAGGCGACGCCGCACGCCCACGACGACGCCGGCTCGGTGACCCTCTACTCCCACGGCTCGCCGCTGTTGCTCGACACCGGGCAGTGGCGCTACAGCTACGGCACCACCCGCAGCTTCGTGGTGTCCCGTGCCGCGCACAACGCGGTGCTGGTCCACGGCGTGAGCCGCAGTCGGCTGCGCCCGGAGCTGCGGGCGGCGACGGTCAACGGCCTCGACATCGCGACTGTTGTCGATCGCGGCTACAAGGGTGTCACCCTCACGCGCACGGTCGCCTACGACCGCGCCGACGACGTCCTCGTCGTGTGGGACCGGCTGTCCTCACCGAACACGGTCCGGGCCAGCCAGCAGTGGGGCCTCGGCCGCGACCGCCACGTCTCGGTTACGGGCGACACCGCGCACACCACCGGCCCCGGCGCCAACGTGTCGTTGCTTTTCACCTCCGGCGGCGCGCCCCTCGACGTCGCCGCGGGAGCGCGCGACCCGATGCGCGGGTGGAACAGCCAGGCGTACGGCGAGCTGGCACCGTCTCCCAGCCTGAGGGCGACCCAGAAGGGCACCTCGCTGTCCTGGCTCACCGTCATCGCCCCGCGCGCCGCCGACGTCCCGGCTTCGGACGTGTCGGCCACCGCGTCGGTGAGCCAGTCGGCCGCGACGGTCGCCCTGACCTCGCCGAGCGGCTCGGCCACCGTCAACCTCGACGACGCGGGCGGTTCCCGGACGGCGTTCGGCCCGGTCACCCCGGTCGCCGTGCCGACGGCCGACATCGTCCTGGCCGGCAGCCGCACCGTGGTCCGCGGCACCGGCCTCCCGCCGGGTGACGCTGCCCGGCTCGAGGTGCTGCCTGCCGGCGCCCTTGCGTGGAGCCCGGCCGGCGAGGCCACCGCCAGTGCGGCCGGCACCGTCGAGATCCCCGTCACGGCGACGACGAGCGCCGACTACCGGGTGG
>DASVED010000168.1:0-14773 GCA_036380775.1 Actinomycetes bacterium | reverse complement strand
GTCTGCGGCGGCAGCCCGGTCGCGTCCTTCTTGCGCCGGTGGGCGATCGCCGGCCACAAGATCAGCCCCCAGGTCAGCGCCCCGACGGCCAGCGCCGCGATCCACGAACCCTGCCAGAGGGACAGGATGCGCGGCGCCTGGTCGGTCGCGTCGCGCTCGGGCATCGCGAACGTGGGCAGCTCGTCGGACGAGCAGGCGCTGAGCGTGAGCAGGAGGAGGCCGCTGAGAGCGAGGACCCTGCCAGTCGACCGGCCCCGTGGCCGGGGTCGTGTCGTGCCAGACGAACGCAACGTTGCCTCTCCCGGGGTCGTGCCGGAGACGGGTCCCCAGCGGTCCAAGTCGCGGTCAGCACCCTACTCCAGACGACCTTGCGGACGGGGCCTAGGTGGCGGTCTACGGTCGTGTCCGTGAGCGACGGCCGGACCTCCCGGGAACCGGCTCCGGCGAGCCCTCCCGGCGGGCACTTCGACGCGGCGTCCGGGGAGCGGTTGCACCCCGCCGCCCGCGAGGCCTGGCTGGCCGCCGTCGAGCAGGGCTGGGCCGACCCGGCCCGGCTGCACCACGAGGCACGCCGCGCCCGGCTGCTGCTGGACGCCGCGCGGGAGAGCGTGGCCGGCGCGATCGGTGCGCGGCCGGACGAGACGTCGTTCACGGCGTCGGGCACCCAGGCCGTCCACCTCGGGCTGCTCGGCCTGGGCCACGGTGCGCGCGACGGCCGGGCCGTGCACGTCGTCCCCAGCGCGGTCGAGCACTCGGCGGTGCTGCACGCCGCCGAGCACCTGGCGCGGACGGCCGGTGCCACGGTGAGCACCGTGCCCGTCGACCGGTCGGGGCGGGTCGACCCCCAGTCGTACGCCGGGCAGGTTGCCGTCGCGGGCGCACCGGTGGTCGCCGCCCTCCAGCACGCCAACCACGAGGTCGGCACCGTCCAGCCGGTCGCCGAGGTGTCCGCGATCTGCCGGGAGCACGGGGTGCCGCTGCTCGTGGACGCCGCCCAGACCGTCGGCCGGCTGCCGGTGCCGGCCGGATGGGACGTCCTCGCCGCCAGCGCCCACAAGTGGGGCGGGCCGGCCGGGGTCGGGGTGCTCGCAGTGCGCAAGGGGGTGCGCTGGCGGTCGCCACTGCCGGCCGACGAGCGCGAGGCCGGCCGGGTGGCCGGCTTCGAGAACGTACCGGCGGTCGTCGCGGCGGCCGCCGCCCTCGAGGCCGTGACCCGTGAGGCGTCCACCGAAGGACCCCGGCTGTCCGCCCTGGTCGACCGGCTGCGGGCGGAGGTCCCGCGCCGCGTGCCGGACGTCCAGGTGGTCGGTGACCCGGTGCAGCGGCTGCCGCACCTGGTGACGTTCTCGCTGCTCTACGTCGACGGCGAGGCGGTCGTGACCGAGCTCGACCGGGCCGGGTTCGCGGTCAGCTCCGGCTCGTCGTGCACGTCGAGCACGCTGCGACCGAGCCACGTGCTGGAGGCGATGGGCGTGCTGACCCACGGCAATGTCCGGGTCTCGCTCGGCCGCGGGACGACCGCCGCCGAGGTCGAGGCGTTCCTGGACCTGCTGCCCGGCCTGGTCGAGCGGCTGCGCCACGCGTCCGGAGCGGTCGGGCTGTGACCGAGGACGCGGGCGAGGTCGAGGTCGCCGTGACGGTGGACGCGACGGGGCTGCGCTGCCCCCAGCCGGTCATCGAGCTGGCCCGGCGGATCGACGGCGTGCCGGTCGGGTCGGTGGTGGCGCTGCTCGCCGACGACGAGGCGGCCCGGCTGGACGTCCCCGCCTGGTGCGAGATGCGCGGCCACGCCTACCTCGGGGAGCCCACCCCGGCGACCTTCCACGTCCGCCGCACCCACTAGTGCATGATCAACCACTAGTGCATGATCAACCCCCCGTTGATCATGCAGCAATGGTTCCGCGGCCCCCTGACCTGCACAAACACCCCCGTTGATCATGCAGTAATGGTTGGCAACCACAACTGCATGATCAACGGGGAGAGGGGTTTGGAGAGGGGTTCGGGGAGGGGGTGGTGAAGGGGTCGGGGAGGGGGAGGGCCCGGTCGAGGAGCTCGAGGTACGTGGTCCGCGGGACCTCGACGGCACCGAGGGTGACCAGGTGGTCGGTGGCCCACTGCACGTCGAGCAGCCGGTGGGCCGGCCCCGCCGCCCGCAGTCGCTCGACCAGCCCCACCAGCGCCACCTTGGACGCGTCCCGGTCCTCGCGATCCGGCCCGTGGAACATCGACTCCCCCGCGAACAGCCCGCCGACCGACACCCCGTAGAGCCCGCCGGCCAGCCGCTCCTGGCCGTCCGCCCCGACCGCCCATGCCTCGACGCTGTGCACCCAGCCCAGGTTGCGCAGCTGCCGGTACGCAGCCGCGACGTCGCGCCGGATCCACCCGCCCTCGCGACGCGTGTCGGCACACGCGGCGACCACCTCGTCGTACGCCGTGTCGACCCGCACCTCGAAGCGCCGGCACGACGCCCGCAGCGACCGGCTGACCCGCAGCCCGTCCAGCGGGATCACCCCGCGCGGGTCCGGCGACCACCAGCCCACCGGCCCCCGCCGGCGGCGCAACGGCATCGGGAACGCACCGGCTCGGTAGGCAGCCAGCAGCGTCGCCGGCTCCAGGTCCGGGCCGACGCCCAGGAAGTCCTCGCCTGGCGTCGCGCCGGAGAGGTCGAACGCCCAGCGCGACGGCCCGGGATCGACCGTTCCCCCCGCTCTCACCCCGCGCCGCCGGTCGTCAGGGGCGCGGGCACCGCAGGCGTGGCTCGACGTCGGCGACGGCACCCGGGCCGTACGCCGCCCCGAGCCGTTCCAGGAACCGCGCCTGCCCGAGCTCGTACTCCTGCGTCCCGACGGTCTCGATGACGTACGTCGCCAACAGGCTGCCGACCTGGGCGGCCCTCTCGTGGCCGAGGTCCCAGGCCAGCGCCGCCATGAACCCCGCGCGGAACGCGTCGCCCACGCCGGTGGGGTCGACCTTGCGGTCCTCCGGGCAGCACTCGACCTGGATCGACGGCTCCCCCTTGGCGTCGACGCGCACTCCCTTGGCGCCCAGCGTCGTGACCCGGGTGCCGACCCGGTCGAGGATCTCCTCCGAGGTCCACCCGGTCTTCTGCTCGGTCAGCGCCGCTTCGTACTCGTTGGTGAACAGGTAGGTCGCGCCGTCGATCAGCTGGCGGATGCCGTCGCCGTCCATCCACGCGATCTGCTGGCTGGGGTCGGCGAGGAACGGGTAGTCGCGCAGCCGGCACTCCTCCGTGTGGCGCATCATCGCCTCCGGGTCGTTGGCACTGATGACGACCAGGTCGAGGCCGCCGACGCGGTCGGCGATCGGCGCGAGCTCGATCTCGCGCGCCTCCTGCATCGCGCCGGCGTAGAACGTCGCGATCTGCGCGTGGTCGGAGTCGGTGGTGCACACGAAGCGCGCCGTGTGACGCAGCTCGGACACGTGGACCGACTCGGTGTCGACGCGGTGGCGCTGCAGCCAGGACCGGTAGTCGGCGAAGTCCTGCCCGACGGCCCCGACCAGGATCGGGTCCAGCCCCAGGCAGCCGAGTCCGAACGCGATGTTGGCCGCGATGCCGCCGCGGCGCATCTCGAGGTCGTCCACGAGGAAGGACAGCGAGATCTTGTCCAGCTGGTCCACGACGAGCGACTCGCTGAACCGGCCCTCGAAGGTCATCAGGTGGTCGGTGGCGATCGAGCCGGTGACGGCGATGCGCATCGGAGGGGGTCTCCCGTCGGAGGAACAGCGTTGACGTGCGCTGGACGTGCCTGGTGGTGCCGACTCGAAAGACTACCGACCGGTAAGCGTTCCCATGCCGAGGCACGGTCCATAGCGTGTGGTGGGTGACAGCCCTGGACGCCCGCCCCGGGGTGCGATCCGGTCCGTCGACGGTGCCCAACGCTGACGACACGGCCGGCTCGTTCGACCGGATGGCCGCGGACGCCGCCGAGGTCGCCCGACACCTGGCCGAGATGCCGCACCAGCGGCTGCTCCGCATTCCCGCCCAGGCCGTCGCGCTCGTCGAAGACCTCGGCAGCTACGGCGACTGAGCCGGGGAACCCCTCGGCCGCTCCTCGCGTCCCACCCCTGTGACTCCGCTGATGACTCCCGCTGTGCTGCGCCGGGCCGCCCCGCTGGCGGTCGCGGTCGTCGTCCTGGTCCTGGTGCTCGGCGTCATCCGGCTGATCGACCCACCAGGTGAGGGTGTGGGCGGGTCCGGGTCGGGCTCGGGGGGCGAGCCCGGCGTGCTGCGCCTCGCGCAATGGACACCTCCTGGAGACGCCTCCCCCGACCCGCGCTACACCCTCGCGGTCGACCGAGCCGACCTGCCGGACGGGCCGGGCGAGGCGCCGGTGCACGAGTTGCGCGGCGCCGAGTCGGGGCGCGCCGAGCGGCTCGCGACGGCGCTCGGCCTCGGCGGCGAACCGGTCCGGGAGCGTGGCGTCCGCGTCTGGCGGAGCCCGACCGCGCTGCTCACCGTGGAGACCGGCCACGGGGCGGCCTGGTCCTACGCGCTGGTCCTCGAGGACGGTGCAGTTGGCTCCGGGGGCACAGTCAGCGCAGACGGCACGGTCAGTGCGGGCGGTGGAGATGACCCAGCCGTTGCCGGGCAGACGACGCGCGACCAGGCCGTCACGATCACCCGCGCGCTGCTCGCCGACGCTGGCATCGAGGCGGGGCGGCTCAGAGCCGGGCCAGCCGGACCCAGCGTCCTGGTGACCGGCGCACCGACCGTAGCCGGGCTCCCCTCGACGGGCACCTCGGTGACGGTCGTCGTGAGCGGCTCCGAGGTCGTGTCCGCCCAGGGCAGCCTGGCGGACACCGAGGAGGGGACGAGCTATCCCCTGGTGACGGCGGCCCGGGCCTGGGACGACCTCGTGCGCACCCCGCTGCCGATGCCCCTGATCGCCTGCCCCGAGCAGCTGCCCTCGGGTCAGGACCCGGTCGCGTGCGGCGGACCGGTCACGGTGACCGGCGCCGAGCTGGGACTGTCGCTGCAGTGGTCCGAGACCGGGCCGCTGCTGGTGCCGTCCTGGCTGTTCGAGGTCGAGGGGTCACCCGACCCGCTGGCCCGGATCGCCGTCGACCCCCGCTACGTCGAGCCGGCCGACCCCCCCGGCGTCCCTGACGCGCCCACCTCCGCGCCGGGAGGCGGCGTCCCCGGATCGACCGGCACCGCCGTTCCGCCCGCCACACCCAGCACGGCACCGAGCACCGAGCCAGGCCCCGACGACCCGATGTCGCGGTTCACCTCGATCGCCCGGGGTGCCGACGGCCGGTCGCTCGACGTCACGTTCTGGGGCGGGGTGGAGGACTGCTACGCCTACACCGTCCGGGCAGAGGAGAGCGCCGATGTCGTCGCGCTCTCGCTGTCCGAGCGGTCGACCTTCGAGGGTGCCTGCATCGACATGGCGCAGGAGTACGACCGGACGGTGCGGCTGGAGCAACCTCTCGGCGTACGTCGGGTCGTGGACGCCGCCACCGGCGACGTGCTGCTGCCCCGGACACGCTGACCGCCCGCCCCCACAGGGGGAGACGGGCGGTCATTGTGCGGTCAGGCGGTCAGTGGAACGAGTCGCCGCAGGCGCAGGACCCGCCGGCGTTCGGGTTGTCGATCGTGAAGCCCTGCTTCTCGATGGTGTCGACGAAGTCGATGGTGGCGCCGCCGAGGTAGGGGGCGCTCATCCGGTCGACGACCACGCCGACCCCGCCGAAGTCCTTGGTGACATCGCCGTCGAGGTCGCGCTCGTCGAAGAAGAGCTGGTAGCGCAGGCCGCTGCAGCCGCCAGGCTGCACCGCGACCCGGAGCCGGAGGTCGTCTCGACCCTCCTGCTCGAGCAGGCTCTTGACCTTCAGCGCGGCGGTGTCCGTGAGGACGATGCTCTGCGTCTCGGTGGTCTGGTCCTGAACGGTCATCTACTGGCTCCCAAAGCGTCGGACGACTGGCCTCCTCGGAGCGAACTCGGCACTCCGGGCGGTCATTCCCGTCCATGGTGACACACGCGGCGACATTTTCCGGCCTCGGCCACAGGTCATCGCGACCAGGTACGCGCGACCCGCTCGGCCAGCCCGGCGAGCCGTTCCGCGGGCGTGTGACCCTCGTCACCCGGCGGGTCGGAGGATCTAGCGTCCTGAACCGCGAACGCGGCGTCGATTCCAGCTGCCGACAGCTCGCGGCGGCCGACCTCCACCCGCTCGGCGAGCACCACCGTCGGCCGCCCGGCACGCTGCGCAGCCCGGGCGACGGCGACGACCACCCGCCCGCGCAGCGCCTCCCAGTCGAAGACTGCCTGGCCGGTGAGCGCCAGGTCGGCAACGCGGACCCGGTCGTCGAGACCGACCGCGGCCGCCACCAGCTCGGTGCCGTTGACCCGCTCGGCGCCGAGCAGCAGCAGCCCGAACCCGATGCCGCCACCGGCTCCGGCACCTGGCCGCACCGCCAGCCCGCCGTCGGTCTCGGTCGCCCACTCGCGCAGCGAGGTCTCCAGCGCCTCCCGGGCGGCCCGGTCGGCACCCTTGGCCGCCGCGAAGCCGTGGGCGGCCCCGGAATGGCCCATCAACGGCGCATCCGTGGCCGTCGCCGCGACCAGCTCGACGCCGGCGAGCAGCCCGCGGCCGGCCTCCAGGCCGTCCAGGGCCGCGACCAGCCCGCGCCCGCCGTCCGTCGTCGCGGTGCCGCCCACGCCGACGACCACCCGCGCCGCACCGGTGCCGACGGCTGCCGCCACCAGCTCGCCGACCCCCTCGGTGGACGAGCCCGCCGCGTCCCGCTCCGAGTCGCTGACCAGGTGCAGCCCGACCGCCTCGGCCGCCTCGACGTACGCGCTGTCCCCCGCGACGAGGATCCGCGCCGGCACCGGCTCCCCCAGCGGTCCGTGCACCGTCACCACCGACAGGTCCCCGCCGAGGGACGCGTGCAGCACGTCGAGGAAGCCAGGCCCGCCGTCGGAGAGGGGCAGCTGGTCGACGACGTCGTACGGCGCGCTGCGGGCCCACCCCTCGGCCACCGCGTCGGCCGCCTCGGCAGCCGTCAGCGACCCGGCGAACCGATCGGGGGCCAGCAGGATGCGCACCCCCCGATCATGTCCCGTCGGCCACGCCTTAGCCCCGTTAGCCCCCCGTGGTGATCCAGGTGAAGAACAGGCCCCTCCAGGGGCACTCAACTCACCTGGATCAACGGGTCGAGGCGGGTGCTCAGGGAATGCGGGGCGTCAGGCGGGGGCTGGCAGCAGGTCGACGACGTGCTCGGCGATGGCCAGGCTCGACGTCGCGCCGGGTGACGGTGCGTTGCGCAGCAGCAGGATCGGGCCGACCTGCTGCAGCACGAAGTCGTCGACCAGCGTGCCGTCCCGCGACACGGCCTGCGCCCGGACGCCGGACCGGGCCGGCTCCAGGTCGGCGGCAGCCAGCCCCGGCAGGTAGCGACGGGCCTGCCGGGCGAACAGCCGGCGCGAGGCGGAGCTGGACAGCTCCCGCACCCCCGTACGCCAGTGTCGGGCCGCCATCCGCCGCGTCCCCGGCCAGGCCAGGACCTCGCGCAGGTCCGCGGGGCTGACGTCGCGCCACCGGTAGCCGTCACGGGACAGCGCCATCACCGCGTTCGGCCCGACGAGCACCTCGTCGTCGACGGTGCGGGTGAGGTGGATGCCGAGGAACGGGAACCGCGGGTCCGGCACCGGGTAGACCAGCCCGCGCACCCGGTCGCGGGCCGCGGGCCGGAGCCGGTAGTACTCGCCCCGGAACGGCACGACGCGTACGTCGCCGTCGGCGCCCACCATCGCCGCCAGGGCGTCGCCGTGGACCCCGGCGCAGACCACCAGTCGCTCCACGACGTCGGCGTAGTCGCTGCCGGACACGACCTCCACCAGGTCGCCGATCGGTGTGATGGCCGTGACCGGTGACGACAGCCGGACCTCACCACCGAGGTGACGCACCTCGTCGGCCAGCGCCCGGGAGACGGCAGCGAAGTCGACGACAGCGGTGTGCGGCGAGTGCAGCGCCGCCACCCCCTCCACCTCCGGCTCGAGGTCGCGCAGCCCGGCGCGGTCGAGCCGGGCCAGGTCCGGGACGCCGTTTCGCCGTGCGCGCTCCTCGATACGGTCCAGGCCCGCCACCTCGTCGGGCGACGTCGCGACCACGACCTTGCCGAGCTCGCGGTAGGGAACCGCGTGCTCGGCGCAGACCTCGCGCAGCAGCCCGGCCCCTCGGCGGCACAGCGTGGCCTTCAGCGATCCCGGCTCGTAGTAGAGCCCGGCGTGCACGACGCCGCTGTTGTGGCCGGACTGGCCGGCACCGACGTGGTCGGCGGACTCGAGCACCGTCACCGGGGTCGCCGGGTAGCGGCGGAGCAGCTCCCGGGCCACCGCGAGCCCGACGATGCCGGCACCGACGACCACCGATCCCCGGTGCCCGATGCCTCGCCTGCCTCCCAGGCCCGCTGTCGCCACCTCTGCATCGTGGCAGGATCGTGGCGTGACCACGACAGGGCTCCCCGAAGGTGTGCAGCCGAGCCCCCTGGCCTTGCTGCTGATCGGCCGCAACGACCCCGACCTGCGCACCGAGCGCGGCGTCGAGTGCCCCGGCGACCTTCCGTCGCCCAGCGACCCGACCCTGGTGGAGCGGGCGCGCGAGGCGAAGGCCACGCTCGGCGACCAGGTGTTCGTGCTCGGCCACCACTACCAGCGCGACGAGGTCATCGCGTTCGCCGACGTCACCGGCGACTCGTTCAAGCTCGCCCAGCAGGCGGCCGGGCGCCCGGAGTCGCCCTACATCGTGTTCTGCGGCGTGCACTTCATGGCGGAGTCGGCCGACATCCTCACCGCACCGCACCAGCAGGTCGTGCTGCCCGACCTGGCCGCCGGCTGCTCGATGGCCGACATGGCGGCGCTGTCGCAGGTCGAGGACTGCTGGGACGCGTTGGTGGCTGCCGGCGTGGCCGACGGCGTCGTGCCGGTGTCGTACATGAACTCCTCCGCGGACATCAAGGCGTTCACCGGTCGTCACGGCGGCACGATCTGCACGTCGTCCAACGCGAAGGCGTCGCTGGAGTGGGCGTTCGGCAAGGGCGAGAAGGTGCTGTTCCTGCCCGACCAGCACCTCGGGCGGAACACCGCCGTTCTGCAGATGGGCATGTCGCTCGACGACTGCGTGCTGTGGGACCCGCACAAGCCGCGCGGTGGTCTGACGACCGAGCAGCTGCGCGAGGCGCGGGTGATCCTCTGGCGCGGGCACTGCTCGGTGCACGGCCGGTTCAGCCTGGACTCGGTGCGGGACGTGCGCGAGCGGGTTCCCGGCGTCAACGTCCTGGTCCATCCGGAGTGCAAGCACGAGGTGGTCACCGCGGCGGACCACGTGGGGTCGACCGAGGTCATCATCCAGACGCTGAAGGCCGCGGCGCCCGGCTCGGCGTGGGCGCTGGGGACCGAGCTCAACCTGGTGAAGCGGCTCGCCGACGCGCATCCCGACAAGAAGGTCATGTTCCTCGACCGCACCGTCTGCTTCTGCTCGACGATGAACCGCATCGACCTGCCGCACCTGGTGTGGGCGCTCGAGTCGCTGGTCGAGGGCCGGGTCGTCAACCGGATCGAGGTCGAGGCGGAGACCGCGAGGTGGGCGCGCGCGGCACTCGACCAGATGCTGGCGCTGCCCAGCCCGCAGGCGCGCAAGGACTGACAGGTCAGAGGCCGGGCGCGTCCCAGACCGGGAACCAACGCGACAAGTCTGGCTCGATCCGCAGGTCGGACGCGAGCGCTGAGCGGACCTGCAGCTCGAGGGCGTTGTCGCGCTGCTCGCCGTCCCCGGTCGGCGCGAAGGGGTAGAACGTGCCGCGCTTGTAAAGGTAGACGAGGCCGAGCCGTCGACCGTCCGGCGCGGCGAACCCGACCAGCGAGCACAGCAGCGACGGCGCGAACCCGTTGTCCTGCAAGGTGCTGTTGATGGCGTGCAGATCGGTCACCAGCGCGGGCAGCTCGGACGGGTCGTGCCGGGCGACCAGCCAGGTGTAGCCGTGGGCGTCGGTGCTCGCCTCCACCTGCGGCCCGCCGTCGGCGTCCAGCAGCGTCTGGAGGTCACCCTGGACGGTCGCGAAGGCCGCTCCCTCGGCTGCGCGGAAGCAGACCGAGCCGGCCCCGGTCGGTCGCAGCCCGAGAGCGACCTCGAGCGTCACAGCCGCGTCGGGCACGGCGAACAGGCTGTCCAGGTCGGGCCGCACCTGCTTGCTGCGGCCGAGCACCGCATCGACCCACTTCACCGTGCGACACCCCTCACGCGGGCGGGCGGCCGAGCTGGGCCGTGATCCGGGCCAGCTGGTCGAGGCGCGCCTCGAGCGGCGGGTGCGTGGAGAACAGCGACGAGATGCTGAAGCCGGGAGCCGCAGCCGGGGTGAAGAAGAAGGCGTTGAACGGCTCGGCGCGGCGCAGGTCCTTGGTCGGGATGCGCCCCATCTCGCCGGTGATCTTCACCAGCGCCGACGCCAGGGACGAGGGCATGCCGGTGAGCAACGCACCAGCACGGTCCGCGGCCAGCTCGCGGTAGCGCGACAGAGCGCGGATCAGCAGGAAGGACAGTGCGTAGACAACGATGCTGACCAGGGTGATGACCAGCACCGCCGGCGCCCCGCCGCTGTCGTTGCGACGGCCCCCGCCGAACATCCCGCTGTAGAGCGTCATCCGGGTCAGGAACCCGGCCAGCACCCCGACGAAGGACGCAATCGTCATGACCGTCACGTCACGGTGCGCCACGTGCGAGAGCTCGTGGGACAGCACGCCCTCGAGCTCGCGCTCGTCCAGCCGGCGCATGATGCCGGTGGTCGCGCAGACCACCGCCCGCTTCGGCGACCGCCCGGTGGCGAACGCGTTGGGCACGTCGGAGTCGGCGATCGCGACCTTCGGCTTGGGCATGTCCGCCAGGGCGCAGAGCCGGTCCACGATCGCGTGCAGCTGAGGCGCCTCCTCGGGCGTGACCTCGCGGCCGCCCATGGAGTAGAGCGCGAGCCGGTCGGAGAAGAACCACTGCGCGACGATGAAGCCACCGATGAGCACGAGCCCGAAGGTGCCGAAGTAGTTCACGAGCACGGCACCGAGGACGACGAAGAGCAGGCCGAGCAGGAACATCGTGAAACCCATCCGCGCCATCAGGCCGCGGTCGGGGACGTAACGGGACCTGGACATCAGCCGGGGATGAGCCCCTCGGTCGTGTCGGTCAGCATCAGCCGGACCTCCTCGAGGGTGCTGTCCGAACCGGGCAGCAGAGCGTCGGACTCCTCCAGCGAGTCGTCCGGCAGCGGCTCGCCGACAGCCCGTACCTGGGCGAGCAGCTCGGCGAGGGCGGCCTGGTACGCGGCCTCGTCGCCGGCCTCGACCGCCCGCTCCAACCCGCTGTCGAGCCCGTTGAGCAGGTCGGCATGGGCGTCGTCGACCCGCAGCTGGCCTTCGCCCAGGATGCGCACGATCACGGTCGGTCCCCCTCCACGCGCTGGGGCTCGGTGGCCGCCGCCTCGGTGGTCGTTGCTCCGCCGGCCGGTGACGATCCCTCGATGGCCTCCGGCGCCTTCCCCGCACCGATCTCGCCGCGGAGGCGGGCCAGCTCCAGCTCGACATCGCCCTCGCTGGACATCCGCTCCAGCTCGGCGGTGATGTCGTCCTTGGCGCTGCCCGACGCGTCGTCGAGGGCACCGCTCGCCAGCAGCTCGTCGATGGCGCCCGCGCGGGCCTGCATCGCGAGCGTCTTGTCCTCGGCCCGCTGGACGGCGAGACCCACGTCGCCCATCTCCTCGGAGATCCCGGAGAACGCCTCGCCGATCTTGGTCTGTGCCTCCGCCGCGGTGTAGGTCGCCTTCAGCGTCTCCTTGCGGGTACGGAACGCGTCGACCTTGGCCTGCAGCCGCTGCGAGGCGAGGGTGAGCTTCTCCTCCTCCGCCTGCAGCGCGGCGTGCTGGCCGGTCAGGTCCTGCTGCTGCTGCTGGATGCCCGACCGCCGGGTCAGGGCCTCGCGGGCGAGGTCCTCGCGACCCTGGGCGAGGGCCTGGCGGCCCTGGCCCTCGAGCTTGTCGGACTGCGTCTGCAGCTGCTGGATCTGCAGCTCGAGCCGTTTGCGCGACGTCGCGACGTCCGCGACCCCGCGGCGGACCTTCTGCAACATCTCCAGCTGGCGCTGGTAGGAGTAGTCGAGGGTCTCGCGAGGGTCCTCGGCGCGGTCCAGCGCTTTGTTCGCCTTCGCGCTGAAGATCATCTTGAGCCGCTTCATGACGCTCATCGGCGGTGGAGCCCCCTTCGTGTCGACGTCCCGACGTCCGACCCTGTCGGTGCCGACCACACTAGAACGTCCGTCGAACCGGCGCGCCCGACGCACACCTGACGACCTCGGGGCGGCCGGAGTTCCCGACGGTAGGGTGAGGCCCGTGTTCGGACGCAGCAAGGAGACGACGGCGCCCAGCGGTGCGTCCAGCGCGTCCGGTGACCAGGACAGCACCAAACCGGGCGGTAAGGGCCGGCCGACTCCCAAGCGCAGCGAGGCCGAGAAGGGCCGGCGCCGCGCGGTCGCCGCACCGCGAGACCGCAAGGAGGCCTACAAGAAGGTCCGCGAGCGCCAGCGCGAGGAGCGCGGACGCTCGATGCAGGCCCTGCGCACCGGCGACGAGCGCCACCTGCCCGCGCGCGACCGTGGCCCGGTCCGCCGCTACGCCCGTGACATGGTCGACGCCCGCCGCTCCGTCGCCGAGTTCTTCCTGCCGCTCGCCTTCCTGATCCTGGTCCTCATCTGGGCCGGCAACGAGCAGCTGAAGGGCGTCGGGAACGCGCTGTGGCTCGCAGTGGTCGTGCTCGTCGTCGTCGACTCCATGGTGCTGGGCATCCGGCTGAAGCGCGGGCTGCGGCAGCGGTTCCCGGACGAGAGCCAGCGCGGCGCCCTGCCCTACGCCCTGATGCGCAGCATGCAGATCCGGCGCTTCCGGCTGCCGCCGCCCAGGGTCCGCGCCGGCCGCCGGCGCAGCCGCCGCGGTTGACCGACCCGCCCGACGGACGCCACCAGCGGTTCGACGAGGGCCGGAACACCTGGCTGGCCCGCCTCGGCAACCTGCGCAACGTCGTACGCCAGGAACTTGTCGCCCGGCAGCTCCGCGACGCCCTCGCCGAGCTGCTGCCCCCCGGCCCGCTGACCGTGCTCGACGTCGGCTGCGGCCAGGGCACGCAGTCGCTGCTCCTGGCCCGCGCCGGCCACGACATCACCGGGGTCGACACGTCACCCGAGATGCTGGCCGCGTTCGTCGACGCGCTCGGGGCCGAGGAGGCCGCGGTGCGCGAGCGGGTGGTCCTCGTCGAGAGCGACGTCCGCAGCTTGCCAGCGGACGGCAGCTTCGCGACGTACGACGTGGTGCTGTGCCACGGCGTCCTGATGTACCTCGACGACCCTGAGCCGGCCCTGACCGCGCTGTGCGCGGCCACCCGTGACGGCGGGCTGCTCTCGCTGGTCGCGCGCAACCGGGAGGCCATGGCGATGCGCCACGGGCTGCGCCGGCAGTGGGCGCGGGCACTCGAGGCGTTCGACGCGACGGACTACGTCAACGAGCTCGGAGTCGCCGCCCGCGCCGACTCGATCGACGACCTGACCCGGCGGATGGCCGGGTACGGGCTCGCCGTCGCGCGCTGGCACGGCGTCCGGGTGCTCACCGACACCGTGCCGCTCGAGGAACCGCTGCCACCGCCGGACGAGCTGGCCCTGCTGCTCGACGCCGAGGAGCGGGCCGGCCGCACCGACCCCTACCGCCGGGTCGCCCCGCTGGTGCACCTGCTCGCCACCCGTCCCTGAAGGGGCTGGCGCGAAAGGTCAGTCGGTGGGGCGTTGCTGGGGGGCGTTCTTGGTGGTCCTGCGGGGGTCCCACTCGACGACGTCGCCGATGACCTCGTCGATCTGCTTCATCGCGACATCGGGGATCTCGACACCGGCCGCCCCGACGTTCTCGACGACCTGCTCCGGCCGGGACGCGCCGATCAGCGCACTGGCGACGTTGTCGTTCTGCAGCACCCACGCGACGGCGAGCTGAGCCATGGTCAGGTCCAGCTCGTCGGCGATCGGCTTGAGCTCCTGCACCCGGGCGAGGACGTCGTCCTTCATGAACCGCTGGATCATGTCCGCGCCGCCCTTCTCGTCGGTGGCGCGCGAGCCGGCCGGCGGCGGCTGGCCGGGCAGGTACTTGCCCGACAGCACGCCCTGGGCGATCGGCGACCAGACGATCTGCGAGACGCCGAGCTCGCGGCTGGTCGGCACGACCTCGTCCTCGATGACCCGCCAGAGCATGGAGTACTGCGGCTGCGACGAGATGAGCTGGATGCCGTACTCGTTCGCCAGTGCCACACCGTCCCGGATCTGCTGGGCGGTCCACTCGCTGACCCCGATGTAGTGCGCCTTGCCCGAGCGCACGACGTCGGCGAACGCCTGCATCGTCTCCTCGAGCGGCGTCTCGGTGTCGTAGCGGTGCGCCTGGTAGAGGTCGACGTAGTCGGTCTGCAGCCGGCGCAGCGAGCCGTCGATCGACTCCAGGATGTGCTTGCGGGACAGGCCGACGTCGTTCTTCCCGCGCGGGCCGGTCGGCCAGTAGACCTTGGTGAAGATCTCCAGCGACTCGCGGCGCTCGCCCTTGAGCGCCTCGCCGAGCACCGTCTCGGCCCTGGTGTTGGCGTAGACGTCGGCGGTGTCGAAGGTCGAGATCCCGGCGTCCAGCGCGGCGCGCACGGAGGCGGTCGCCGCGTCGTTATCCACCTGGGCGCCGTGGGTCAGC
>DASVED010000167.1:0-8306 GCA_036380775.1 Actinomycetes bacterium | reverse complement strand
AAGCGCACCCTGGTGCCGACTCCCGACCGGGTGGGGCCTAACGACGGACCGGACCGGGCGGCGCGGAACCTCGTCACCGACAGGTCCACGTTCCTCAGCTGCGGAGCGACCGTGTCCAGCGGTGGTGTCGTGCTCGCGGGCGGCAGCAAGGTCAGCTGGTACGTGGCGAGGCGACCCGCCAGCGATTCCCCGCCGGCACTCGGGAAGCTGCCGCCGGCGTACAGCCGGACCGGAAGGTCGGGGCGGCTCTGGTCGAAGACGGCCAGGGCGAGCCCGGTGCCGGTCCACGGGCCGTTGCCCGCGCCGTCCGACCCGACGTTGTGCCACGCCGTGCCGTCGAAGGCTGCGACGTTGTCCGCCAGCAGGTCGCCGGAGGCGTCCTGAAACGTGCCGGTGGCGTACAGCCCCGACCCGAAGGCGGCCAGCCCGTTGACGGAGGTCGACGCCGGGAACCAGCCGTCGGTGCCGGCGATGTTGGCTCCGAGCGCGGACCAGGACGAGCCGTTCCAGCGCGCCACGTTGTCCGCCTGCGGGATGCCGGCGACGTTCTTGGCGTCGGTGCCGACGTAGACGGTGGTGCCGCTGGCGGCCAGGCTCCGGACAGCACCGGTGACTGCGCCGCCGGCGCCCAAGGGGTGCCAGCCCGTCCCGTCCCGGTAGGCGACGTTGTCGGCTGCCGAGAGGTTCTCCAAGTTGCTGAAGGCGCCGCCGGCGTAGAGCGCGCCGTTGGCGTCGACGGTCAGCGCGTCGACCGGGCCGGAGAACGGGTGCGCCGGGTCGTTCACCGTCGAGCTCGAGTCCCCGGTGACGAGGTCGCAGGCGAGCAGGTAGTCGGCCGTGGGGATCCCAGCGCCGTTCTGGAAGCTGCCGCCGACGTACAGCGTGGAGGCGACGACCTGCAACGAGGTGACGTTCCCAGTCAGCGCCGGGCCGTTGCAGAACGGCGACCAGGTCGTGCCATCCCACTGGGCGAGGAAGTCGGCGTTGGCGTTGCCGCCGGCGTTCTGGAATGTGCCGCCGACGAAGACCTTGCTGCCGTACGTCGCGATCGCGTCGACCGAGCCAGCAGGGATCGCAGCCGGGCCCACCGCCGACCAGCTGCTGCCGTTCCACCGCGCGATGCGGTCGGCGTCCCCGATCCCGCCCGCGTCGGTGAACGCGCCCCCGACGTACAACGATCCAGATACGGCGTGCAGCGCGGAGACTGTGCCGTTCAGGGGCGGGCTGCCAACGTGGTCCCAGCCACCCGGCCCCAATGCCCCGGCGGGATGCGCGCCGATCCCGGCCACAGCCAGTGCCACCACGCAGGTCGCGCCCACGAGCTGCAGTCTCACCGCGAACGCCCGCTCTCGGACCTGCCTCGACCGTCAGTCGTCCGGCTTGCGACCGATCCCTCACAACGGTACCGGCGCACGGCTCTCGCGTCCTGACACTCGGTAAGGTCACGGCCATGCCGGAGAACGACTGCCTGTTCTGCAAGGTCGTCGCCGGGGAGGTGCCGGCGGATGTCGTACACCGCGGCGAGACCGTCGTCGCCTTCCGCGACATCAACCCGCAGGCGCCGACCCATGTGCTGGTCGTCCCGCGTGACCACCATCCCGACGTCTGTGCGCTCGCCGCCGCAGACCCCCGGTCGCTTGCCGAGCTCGCTGTCGCGGCCAAGGAGATCGCCCGGGCGGAGGGCCACGTCGACTTCCGTCTGGTGTTCAACACGGGAGCCCGCGCGGGCCAGTCGGTGTTCCACGTCCACGGTCACGTGCTGGCCGGGCGCGACATGTCTTGGCCGCCCGGTTGAGCAACGGGCGTCCGCTGCGCGGGGACGTCGCCGCGCGGCTGGACCGGATGGCCGCCGACCGCCAGGCCGAGTGGCGGGCTGCTGGGCTGGCCGCCGTCGTCGTGCGGCGCGGCGAGCCGGTGTGGCACGGGCTCGTCGGCACAACAGACGCCAACGATGTCGAGGCGACGCCCACGCCGCAGACCCAGTTCCGCATCGGGTCCATCACCAAGACCTTCACCGCGGTCCTCGTCATGCAGTGCCGCGACGACGGGCTGCTCGACCTCGACGACCGCCTCGGCCAGCACCTGCCGGGCACCCGCCACGGCGAGCTCGTGCTGCGAAGGATGCTGGCGCACCTGTCCGGGTTGCAGCGCGAGCCCGTCGGCGAGGTGTGGGAGCGCCCGGAGGGCCCGCTCCGTGAGGAGCTACTTGCCGGGCTGGAGGACGCCGAGGCCGTCCTCCCCCCGGCTCGCCGGCACCACTACTCGAACCTGGCCTACGCGTTGCTCGGCGAGGTCGTGTCCCGGCTGCGCCGCCAGCCGTGGGAGGAGGCACTGCAGGCACGGGTCCTTGCGCCGCTGGGCATGACGTCGACCACGCCGCGCCGGCGCCTCCCGTACGCCCACGGCTATCTCACCGACCCGTACGCCGACCGGTTGCTGCCCGAGCCGGAGTTCCCCGGCAACGCCTTCGCGCCCGCCGCCGAGCTGTGGTCCACCCTGGAGGACCTCGGCCGCTGGGCGTCCTTCATCGCCGATCCCGACACGCTCGGCCCGGGTGTGCTCTCCGCCGAGACGGTCGAGGAGATGTGCCACCCCCAGGTGGTGCACGACCTGGACGCCTGGACCCTGGCCTGGGGGCTCGGGCCGATGCTGCACCGCAGGGGCGAGCGGGTCCTCGTCGGGCACGACGGCTCGATGCCCGGCTTCCTCGCCGGCCTCGCGGTGCGGCGCCCCGAGCAGGTGGGCGCCGTCGTGCTGGTGAACAGCTCGGCAGGAGCCGACCCCGGGGCGCTGGCGGTAGACCTCGCGCTGCGGGTGGTCGTGGACGACCCCGACGTCGCCGAGCCATGGCGGCCCGGCCCTCCGGTGCCGCCGCACCTCGAGGAGCTGCTCGGCAAGTGGTGGGCGGAAGGGACGGAGTACGCCTTCTCGGTGCGGCAGGGACGGCTGGAGGCGCGGGCCGTCGGAGCGCCGGCCGGCCGGCCGCCGACCGTGTTCGGCGAGGAGGGCACCGACCTCTTCCGGGCGGTGTCCGGGCGGGAGCAGGGTGAGCTTCTTCGCGTCGTACGCGGGGAAGGTGGCTCGGTCGCGCGCCTCTACTGGGCGACGTACCCGGTGACCCGGGACCCTCGCCCGTTCGGCACCTGAGCTTGCCCGTTGGGCCCCGTGACCGGATCGCCTAGCATTGTCGAGCACGCGACGGCACCATCCCCGAGACGGAAGCAGGGCGAGCAGGCCGGCAGGCCGAGCCTATGACCGAGTCCCCCCAGGCCCGCACCATGATCGTCGTGCCGGCCAGCCAGCCGATGGTGGCTGTGCTCGGACCGCGCGACGAGCTCCTGCGGGTCGTCGAGACGGCCTTCCCCACAGTCGACATCTCCGTCCGCGGCAACGAGATCACGGCCACCGGCGAGCCGGGCGAGGTCGCCCTCGTGGAGCGGTTCTACGACGAGCTCACCACCGTCCTGCGCACCGGACAGGGCCTGACCGTCGAGGCGGTCGAGCGGATGGTCGCGATGCTGCGCACCGAGACCGGCGAGCGGCCGGCCGAGGTCCTCACCCTGAACATCCTGTCCAACCGGGGCCGCACCATCCGGCCCAAGACGCTCAACCAGAAGCGCTACGTCGACGCCATCGACAAGCACACCATCGTCTTCGGCATCGGCCCGGCCGGCACCGGCAAGACCTACCTGGCGATGGCCAAGGCGGTGCAGGCGCTGCAGGCCAAGCAGGTCAACCGGATCATCCTGACCAGACCCGCCGTCGAGGCGGGTGAGCGGCTCGGCTTCCTGCCCGGCACGCTGTACGAGAAGATCGACCCCTACCTGCGCCCGCTCTACGACGCGCTGCACGACATGATCGACCCGGAGTCGATCCCGCGGCTGATGACCGCCGGGACCATCGAGGTCGCGCCGCTGGCGTATATGCGTGGACGCTCCCAACCAATCGACACCCCGGTTCTTACACCGGACGGATTTCGGCCGATCGGGGAGCTCCGTGTCGGCGACCTCGTCATCGGCTCGGACGGAAAGCCGGTGCCGGTTCTCGGTGTGTATCCGCAGGGCCGAAGGGAGGTCTACCGAGTTGCGAGCCAGGATGGTGCATCCACACTCGCCTGCGGCGAGCATCTGTGGTTCGTGACCACGCGTGATGACCGCCGGCACGGCAAGGCCGGTCGCGTCGTCGAGACCCGCGAGATGATCGGCGATCTTCGTCGTGCGCACTATCGACGGTTCGAGCTGCCGCTCGTGGCCCCCGTGGAGATGCCGTCGCGCGAGGTCCCCATCGAGCCGTACGCAATGGGGCTGCTGCTGGGTGACGGTTGCCTGACCACGGCGACGACACCAAGCTTCACGACCGCCGACCCGGAGCTCGCCCGAGCCGTCGAGGCTGCACTGCCCCGCATCGAGCTCCGGCGGAAGAGCGAGGTCGACTACGTTCTGCGCCATGTCGACGGCGGGCGGGGAGGCGTTATCGTCGCCAACCCGGTCACGGTCGCCCTCCGGCAGCTCGGGCTGGCCGGTACGCGGTCGACGACGAAGTTCGTTCCGCAGGAGTACCTGCTCAACAGCCCCGAGGTGCGCCTCGCGGTGCTGCAGGGCCTTCTCGACACCGACGGCGGACTGGTGAGTCAGCGCGGCCGCACCTGCCGGGTTCAGTACAGCACCTGCTCGGACCAGATTCGGGACGATGTCCTCTTCCTCGTCCGCTCACTGGGTGGCGTCGCCTACACGAGGACGCGGGTCGCCGAGGGACGGAAGCCGGGCGGCACGGCGGATGGCCCGGTGCACCATCGGCACGACGCCCATGTCGTCGACATCCGGTTGCCGGCGGGCGTTACGCCCTTCCGTCTCGGGCGCAAGGCGGATGCCTACGACGTGACCGGCGGTGGTCGACCCATGCGCTTCATCGACTCGATCGAGCCCGCCGGTGACGCCGAGTGCGTCTGCATCGCTGTCGGGGCCGCCGACTCGCTGTACGTGACCGACGACTTCCTGGTGACGCACAACACGCTCAATGACGCGTTCATTATCCTCGACGAGGCGCAGAACAGCTCGGCCGAGCAGATGAAGATGTTCCTCACCCGGCTGGGCTTCGGATCCAAGATGGTTGTCACCGGAGACGTCACCCAGGTGGACCTGCCGGGCGGCACCCGCAGCGGGCTGCGCGTCGTGCAGGAGATCCTCGACGGGACACCGGACGTCCACTTCAGCATGCTGGCCAGCCAGGACGTCGTGCGGCACCGGCTGGTCACCGACATCGTGGACGCCTACGGACGGTGGGACGCCAGTCAGGCCGAGTCCCAGCGCCCCGGCCGCGGCCAGGGGGGCGGCGGCGGGCAGTCCCGTCGCGGCCGGCGATGAGCATCGACGTGCACGACGAGTCGGGGGCCGAGGTCGACATCGACCGGCTCGCTGCGCTCTCCCGCTTCGTGCTGGACCGCCTGCGCATCCACCCGCTCGCCGAGCTGTCGGTCGTGGCAGTCGACCCGATGACGATGGCCGGCCATCACCAGCAGTGGATGGACGAGGAGGGACCGACGGACGTCATGGCCTTCCCGATGGACGAGCTGCGCCCCGGCCACGACGAGGAGGAGCCCGACCCCGGCCTGCTCGGCGACGTGCTGCTCTGCCCGCAGGTCGCGGCCGAGCAGGCAGCCGCGGCCGGGCACCCGGTCGGCCACGAGCTCGACCTGCTCTGCACCCACGGCATTCTTCATCTCGTCGGCTTCGACCATGCCCAGGACGAGGACAAGAAAGAGATGTTCGGGCTGCAGACCGAGCTGCTGACCGCCTGGTGGCAGAGCCGGGACCTGGCGGCCGGGGTGACGCCGTGACCGAGACCGTGGTGATGCTGGTGGTGGCGGCCCTGCTGGTCGCGCTCGGGGGCTTCTCGGCCGGTGCGGAGGCGGCGCTGTCCCGGATCTCGCGGGTCGCGTCCGAGGAGCTCGAGCGCCAGGGCAGGGGCGGCGCCCAACGGCTCAAGGAGGTGATGGCCGACCCGGCCCGTTACCTCAACCTGCTCACGCTGCTGCGGGTGACCTGCGAGCTGGTCGCGACGGTCCTGGTCACGGTGGCCGCACTGGACATCTTCGACCGGGTCTGGGAGGCCATGGTCGCCACCTCCGTGACGATGGTCGTGGTGTCCTATATCGCGATCGGCGTCTCCCCGCGCACCCTAGGGCGCCAGCACCCCGCGCCGATCGCCCTGGTCGCTGCCCGGCTGGTCCACCCGCTGGCCCGCATCCTCGGCCCGCTGCCCCAGCTGCTCATCCTTGTCGGCAACGCGCTGACGCCGGGCAAGGGGCTGCGTGACGGACCCTTCGCCTCGGAGGCCGAGCTGCGCGAGCTGGTGGACCTGGCCGAGGAGAACCAGCTGATCGAGGACCGCGAGCGGACGATGATCCACTCCGTCTTCGAGCTCGGCGACACGATCGTGCGCGAGGTCATGGTGCCGCGCACGGACGTCGTCTTCATCGAGAAGGACAAGACGCTGCGCCAGGCGCTGTCGCTGGCGCTGCGCAGCGGCTTCAGCCGGATCCCGGTCATCGGGGAAGGCACCGACGACGTCCTTGGGGTCGCCTACCTCAAGGACCTGGTGCGGCGGACCTACGTGCACCGCGACGGTGAGTCGGTCGAGAAGGTCGAGTCGGTCATGCGCCCCGCGGTCTTCGTCCCGGAGAGCAAGCCGGTCGACGAGCTGTTGCGGGAGATGCAGTCACAGCAGTCGCACGTCGCGATCGTCGTGGACGAGTACGGCGGCACCGCCGGCCTGGTGACCATCGAGGACGTCCTCGAGGAGATCGTCGGCGAGATCACCGACGAGTACGACGTGGAGGTCCCGCTGGTCGAGGAGCTGCCCGACGGGTCGCTGCGCGTCAGCACCCGGCTGCACGTGGACGAGCTGGCCGAGCGCCTCGGCGTCGAGCTGCAGGACGACGACGTGGACACGGTGGGCGGGCTGCTCGCCAAGCACCTGGGTCGGGTCCCGATCCCCGGCGCGAAGGCGTGGGTCCAAGGCATCGAGCTCACGGCGGAGAGTGCCCACGGCCGGCGCAACCGGATCGGCACGATCCTCGTCCGGCGGTCGGCGGACGAGCCGGCGCCGGTGGAGGACGGCGCGTCGCGGGACAACGGCGCGCGCGAGGACCGACCGGGCCTGGAGCCGGCCGATGCCCGTGAGTCCTGACCGCGCCGCCGACGGGCCGGCGCAGCAGGACCCGGAGGACGCCAAGCTGCTGACCCTCGCGCGCTCCGCCCGCGCCCGGGCCGGGGCCGTCGAGGGGGCGGCCGTCCGCGACGACATCGGGCGCACGTACGCCGCCGCGACCGTCGACCTTCCGTCGCTGCGCCTCAGCGCCGTGCAGGCCGTGGTCGCCGCTGCCGTCTCGAGCGGCGCGGACCGGCTCGAAGCCGTTGCTGTCGTGGGCGACGCGGAAGCCCTCACCGAGGACGACCGCGCCGTCCTCGCCGACGTGGCGGTCACCGTCGTGCTGCTCGCCGACTCCGACGGCGCGGTGCGTGACTGATGCTGCGCAAGCGCGCCACACCCGTGGTCGTGACAGTGGACCGGCCGGAGCGGCCGAGCCCCCTGGACGGCGTCGACACGCCGTACGTGCTCCGCTTCCTCACCGCCTGGGCCTGGCGCTCGTTGGTCGTCATCGCCGCCATCTGGGTGTTCCTGCAGGTGTTCGCACTGCTGTCGGTCGTCCTCGTGCCGGTGATCATCGGACTGCTGCTCTCGGCCGTCGCGTCGCCGGCCGCGGACCGGCTCAGCAGCTGGGGAGTCCCGCGCGGACTGGCCACCCTGCTGACCATCGTCACGGGGCTCGCGGTGATCGTGGCCCTCGTCGCCCTCGTCGCCCAGCAGTTCTCGTCCGGCTTCGGCGACCTGCGTGACCAGTTCGACCGGAGCCTGAACGAGCTCCAGCGCTACCTGGCCGACCTCGGGCTGAGCCGTCAGCAGCTGCAGGACTTCTTCGACCGGGTGCGAGACGGAGTCGGCTCCGGAGGGGATCTGGGCGGCACGGTCGTCAAGACCGCCACGACCGCCGGGCACCTGCTGGCGGGCCTGTTCATCGGGCTGTTCGCCACGATCTTCTTCACCTACGACGGACGCAACATCTGGCGATGGATCGTCGGGCTCTTCCCCGCATCGGCACGCGATCGGGTCGAGGGCAGCGGGGTGCATGCGTGGGCGATCCTGACGGCGTACGTGCGGGCGACGGTCATCATCGCCGCCGTCGACGCCATCGGCATCGCCGTGGTGGCGCTCATCCTCGGGCTGCCGCTGGTGCTGCCCCTGGC
>DASVED010000166.1:0-2093 GCA_036380775.1 Actinomycetes bacterium | reverse complement strand
TGGTGTCCATCACCTTCGTCTTCGCGTTGTTCGCTGCCTTTACAGGGTGGCTGGCGGGCTGAGGAGCGGGAGCGCTCTTAACGCGGGATCTCGAGCTTGCCTATCAGAGGAGCGGCGTCACCCACATACTACTCACGCATTGCACACGCCCTCCGGCTCCACGTCACTGCCACGCTGACGCGGCAGTGGCCTGAGCCGAAGGTGGGGGTCGCGGTTCTGTGAGAAAAAGAGGAGCGCGCCGAGTAATATGCAAGCAATCACCGGCTCGCGCAGCCGGGGGTCTGAGGCTCGGGGAGCGCGTCCTCCGCGTCTTCAATTCCGCCGAAACCGGCTACGAGAAGCCGCACCCGGAGGCGTACCGCCGGGTCCTGCGCACCTTGGGCGACGAGGTCGAGGCGGTACGGCGTGTCGTCGGCGCCGGCCGGGAGGAGGTCTGCGTACCGGAACTCTGCGTCAGCCACGGCTGGCGAGGATATCGCCGCGGCCTGTCACATCCGACTCGCGTCCGGTGTCTCTATGTTCAGAACCACCGACAAAGGAGGAGACATGACCAGCACCACCCGGATCCCGCCGGCCGAGATCACCGGCATCAAGGGGGCGCTGATGAAGCGAATGGCCACAAAGATGATGGGACAGGTGCCGACGCCGCTCGGGGTGTACTGGCACAACCCCAAGGTGCTGAAGGCCACCTTCGCGATCGGCAACAAGGTCCAGAAGTGGGACACGTGTGACGAGAACCTGAAGTCGTTTGCCCACATGGCCGTCGCGTCGCTGGTCGGTTGCACCTGGTGTCTCGACTTCAACTATTTCCAGGCGCACAACGAGAACCTCGACCTGGAGAAGGCGCGCGAGGTGCCGCGGTGGCGCGAGTCGGACGTGTTCACGCCGCTGGAGCGCGACGTCATGGAGTACGCCGAGGCGATGAGCCAGACCCCGCCGACCGTCACCGACGAGCTGGCGGCCCGGCTGCTGAAGCAGCTCGGCGCGGCGGCGCTGGTCGAGCTGACGGCGGTCATCTCGTTTGCCAACCTCACCACGAGAGGCAACGTGGCACTCGGCATCGAGTCGGACGGCTTCGCGGAGGCGTGCAACCTGAAGCCGCTGGCCGTGCCGACCGCACGGCCGGGAGTAGCGTCCGCTTCATGAGCGACGACCCGTTCGTCACCCACCGCAGCCTGCTGTTCACCGTCGCCTACGAGATGCTCGGCTCGGCCGCCGACGCCGAGGACGTGGTCCAGGAGACCTGGCTGCGGTGGGCCGACGTCGACCGCGCCGAGGTGCGGGACCCGCGGGCCTACCTGGTCCGGATCGTCACCCGGCAGGCGCTCAACCGGCTGCGGACGCTGGCGCGGCGGCGCGAGGAGTACGTCGGGGAGTGGCTGCCCGAGCCGCTGCCCACCAGTCCCGACGTGGCCGAGGACGTCGAGCTCGCCGAGAGCGTCTCGATCGCGATGCTGACCGTGCTGGAGACCCTCGCGCCCGCCGAACGGGCGGTCTTCGTCCTGCGCGAGGTCTTCGACCTGCCCTACGCCGACATCTCTGCAGCGGTCGACAAGACGCCGGCCGCGGTCCGGCAGATCGCTCACCGGGCCCGGGAGCACGTGGCCGCGCGGCGGCCGCGGATACAGGTCGATCGTGCCGAGCACCAGCAGGTGGTCGACCGGTTCCTGGCGGCGCTGCGGACCGGTGATCTCCAGGTGCTGCTCGACGTGCTCGCACCCGACGTGGTGCTGGTCGCCGACGGCGGCGGCGAGGTGGCTGCTATCCGGCGTCCGGTGGTGGGCCGCGACCGGGTGGCGACCCTCCTCTCCCGCTTCAAGACGGTCGCGCCGGGTGCGGTGGTCGGCACTGCGTGGCTGAACGGCGCGCCCGCCGGCCGGATCGATCTCGCCGGCGAGCTCGACACGGCGGTCAGCCTGGTGGTCGAGGACGGCCGGATCACCCGCATCTACGCGATCCGCAACCCGCACAAGCTCGCCCGGCTGGACGAAGAGGCCACGCTCAGCCGCTGACCGCCGCACGCTGCTCGGCTCCGGCCTGCTGGCGGCGGGCGGCATGCTGCTCGCGCTCGCCACGACGACGAGCCCCGCGCT
>DASVED010000165.1:0-2822 GCA_036380775.1 Actinomycetes bacterium | reverse complement strand
GCGTACGACGTGTCGAGCACCTCGGCCGGGTAGTTGTGGCGCTCCGCCCAGCGCAGGTACATCCGCATCAGCATCTCGGCGAAGTCGGCCGCGTCGACCCCGCCGGCCTCGGCACGGATGGTGACGAGTGCCTCGCGCTTGTCGTACTCACCCGCCAGCAGCGTCCGTACCTCGAGCTCGCCGAGCGTCTTGCGGATGGACGTCAGCTCGGCGTGGGACTCGGCGAGCGTGTCGGCGTCGCTCTCCTCCTCGGCCATCTGGAACAGCACCACCAGGTCGTCGAGCCGCCGGCGCAACGACTCCACCCGGTTGAGCTCCCCCTGGACGTAGGACAGGCGGCTCGTGACGCGCTGGGCCTTCTCCTGGTCGTCCCACAGGTCGGGAGCGGCTGCCTGCTCGTTGAGGTCGGCCAGCTCACGGCGCATCTCGTCGGGGTCGATGACCGCCTCGATGCTGCCCAGCGTCTGGTCGAGCTCCTTGAGCTCCTCGGACACGTCCACGGCTGCCACGTGCAGGAAGCGTACGCGACCGGCAGCGCCCGAGCCGAGCGGTGCAAGGCGCGGTCAGGCAGCGTGGTCCGCTCGGCTCAGCTGCTGCGAGAAGAGCACGTCCACCCGGCCGAGCTCTGACGTCTCGGGGTCGAGGACCTCTGTCGGCGCCCGAGGCTGCGGCGGCGGACGGGAGACGTGGCTGTGGCCGGTCGGGGTGACCGTCTCGATGCGGTGCCGGCCTGGTCGGCTGCCCGGACTGGGTCGAGCGCGCCAGCCCGGGGCCTGCTTGTCGTAGTTGCAGCGCTCACACATGCCTTGCCCGTTGTCGGCGTCGGTCGCACCGCCGGACTCGTGTGTCTCGGCGTGGTCGCCGTGACGAACCGGGGCATCGCACCACGGGGTGCGGCAGACCTGGTCCCGGGCGATGAGGAAACCGCGCAGCGGCTTGGGGAAGCACCTGGCTTGCGACTCGAGCGCCACGAGCTCGTCGGTGCCGGGATGCGTGAACAGCCGCCGGACCCACACCTCGGCGTCCACCGCGGCGTCCACCGCGGCGTCCGTCGCAGTGTCCGTCGCAGAGTCCGTCGTCGGGTCCGTCGCGCTGCTCGGGTCGGGCCGGAGCAGGGCACGGGCGTACGGAGCGGGCACGGGGCCGTAGCCGGGCACCAGCGCCGGCTCATCGTCTCCGTCGAAGAGAGCCCGGTCGGTCATCACCAGGTGCACCTCGATCGGGCCGGTTGTCGCGGATGACCGGCCAGTGACGCGCTCGACCAGGGTGTCCGCCATGACTTGGCCGCGGCTGCGGCCGTCGCCGGCCGCGCGTGCCTCGTCGGCGGCCTTCATCAGCGCCGCGTAGGCCGCGACGCCCTGGGTGACGGGCAGGAGCGCGGTGAGGTTGGACATGGTGTCCGGCGCGGGGCGGTGTGTCACTCGGCGCTCACCCTCGGCGCGGGACGTACGGCGGACCGCGGCGTGGGGATCCAGCCGGTAGGCAAGCCGACGTGCCTCGGCGGCCAGTGCCCGGTCACCCAGCCCCTCGAGCCGGCGCGGGTCGGCGGCGACCTCCCGGTCGACCAGTCCCCGGTCCTCGCGCGAGAGGCAGGCGGTCTCGCGCACGAGCAAGGTCGCGCGCCACTCCGACAGCCGGCCCTCGGCCAGTGCGCTCAGCGTGTGCGGCATCTCGTGGACCAGTGCCTTGGCCAGCCCCAGGTGGCGCCCGCCGCGGGCAGGGCTGTCCTTGCGGGCCAGCGCGACCTGCGACGCGACGCCCCGGCCCTGCTGGTCTGGTGCCATCCCCAGTGACGCGTGCCGTGTCCGCACCGACGCGTCGAGATCCGCCGCGGCACGCGCCTGTGCCGCGGCAGCGGCGGACTTGAGCTCCTCCAGCACCCGCAGTTGGTCGATCCGCTCGGCGTCGGTGACGTCACGGTCCGTCTCACGAAGCGCCCGGACCCAGCCGCGGAGCGTCTGGACGTCGAGGCCGCCGTCGGGAGGAACAGGCCGGCTGTCGAACATGTGTTCGATGATATCGGCTGGGCGGGACAACCCGACTCGGTTGTCCCCAGCCCTGGTTCAGGCGCCGCGGTCCCTCGGGCTGGACACGTAGATCAGCCGGTCCCCCGCCTGCAGCTGCGCAACCTCCGGGTCGTCGTACGGGTGGTTGCGACCGTCCCGCACCACCGCCAGGACCGGCGTCGGGATGGCGCGCGGGTCGGACCCCACCTCGTCCGGCGTGACGTCGCGCTCGACCAGGTCCAGCCCGTGGCCGAAGGCGATCAGGTCCTCCACGACAGAGACCATGCTGGGGCTGTCCGTGGCCAGCCCGAGCAGTCGTCCCGCGGCGTCCGACGAGGTGATGACCGAGTCCGCCCCGCTCTGGGTCAGCAGGTCGGCGTTCTCCGCCTCGCGCACCGCGGCCACCACGTTGACGTCCGGGGCCAGCTGCCGGACCGTGAGGCAGGTCAGCACCGCCGTGTCGTCCCGGTTGACCGCGATGACCACGGCCCGTGACCTCGTGACCTCGGCCTCCTTGAGCACGGCGTCGCTGTCCGACCGGCCGTGCACCGTCGCGAGCCCGGCGGCGGCCGCGCTCTCGACCGCCTCGTGGTCGACCTCGATGACAACGATCTGCTCGAGCGCCACCCCGTTCTGACGCAGCGCCCGGATCGCGCTGCGCCCCTTCGTGCCGTATCCGCAGACGACGACGTGGTCCTTCACGCGTGACCTCCAGCGGGCGACGTTGAACTGGTCCCTGGACCGCTCGGTCAGGACCTGGATGGTGGTGCCGATGAGCACGAGGACGAACAGGAACCGCATCGGTGTGACGAGCAG
>DASVED010000164.1:0-6724 GCA_036380775.1 Actinomycetes bacterium | reverse complement strand
CCCTTGATGTTGAGGATCGCGTCGATGCCGACGGTGTGCGCGTCGGTGCCGATGCACGCACCGACGACCACGAGCTTGCGGCGCAGTCGCGACTTGACGGTCGCGTTGACCTCCTTCGCCGAGAGCAGGGGGTACTCCCGCTCGAGCACCTGCACCGCGGACAGGTCCACGAGGTGGGTGACCGACCCGTAGACCACGAAGAAGGTGAAGTCAGGCCCCATCGACTTGGCATGGACGACCATCGCCGGGTCCATGCCCATCTTCCGGGCCAGCTGCAGGGCCGCGCCCTCCGCACGCTTGTCGTGCGCCACCGGGAGCGTGAACGACACCTGCACCATGCCGTCCCCGGTCGTGTCGCCGTACGGCCGGACGATCTTCTTGCTCATCGGCCACCTCCCGGCCGGGCCGGCTCGTTCTCGAGGATGTCGGTGGCCGGGTTGTAGTAGCCGGGGGCCTGGGTCACGACGCCGTCGAAGCCCTTCCCCCGGTCGGCGGGGCGCTTCATCAGCCCGAAGGTGCCGTCACCGATGGCGGCCAACAGCGGTTCCCGCCCCGGCTCCGCGATGATGCGCTCGAGCAGCTCCACCGCCTCGTCGAGCACCTGGTGGGCGCGGGTCTGGATGAGGCCCCCGGCAGCAGGCTGGAAGTCCTCGTGCAGGTTGCCCGCCGCGTCGAGGACGTAGCGGACGTTCTGCAGGGCCAGGTCGCGGTCGGACAGGAACGGTGTCACGACCGCCTCGGTCATCATCCCGACCAGCAGGATCCCCTGACCGGTGAGCGCACCCACCAGGTTGAAGAAGCCGTCCAGCAGGTAGCCGCGGAACACGTCGCCGGTCATGTGCTTGGTCGGCGGCATCCACTTGAGCGGCGCCTCGGGGAACAGCTCCCGGGCCAGCATCGCGTGCGCGAGCTCCAGCCGGAACGAGTCGGGGACCTCGGGGTTGATCTCGAACGCGTGGCCCAGGCCGAGCTGCCAGTCCTCGAGACCGGCCTCCTTGGCGAAGTACTCGTTCAGCAGCTGGCTCACGGTGACCGTGTGCGCCTCGTCGACCGCGTCGGCGGTCGTCAGGTAGTTGTCCTCGCCGGTGTTGATGATGATCCCGGCGCGGGCGTGCACCTGGCGGGAGAACCGCTGGTCGACGAAGGTGCGGATCGGGTTGATGTCGCGGAACAGGATCCCGTACATCGAGTCGTTGAGCATCATGTCGAGGCGCTCGAGGCCGGCCAGGGTGGCGATCTCCGGCATGCACAGCCCGGACGCGTAGTTGGTGAGGCGGACGTAGCGACCCAGCTCCCTGGACACGTCGTCGAGCGCCGCGCGCATCAGCCGGAAGTTCTCCTGCGTCGCGTACGTGCCGGCGTAGCCCTCCCTGGTCGCGCCCTCGGGCACGTAGTCGAGCAGCGACTGCCCCGTGGAGCGGATGACGGCGATCACGTCGGCACCCTCACGGGCCGCGGCCTGCGCCTGGGGGATGTCCTCGTTAATGTCGCCCGTCGCCACGATCAGGTAGATCCAGGGCTGGCGGGGCGCGTCGCCGATGCGGCGCACCAGGCGCTCCCGCTCGACCCGCCGTCGGTCGATCCGCCGCACGCCGCCGGCGACCTCGCGGCGTGCTGCCCGCCGGGCCAGCTGGGCGTCCCGCCCCTCGGGGACCCGCAGACCGACCCGGCCGGCGGCCGCCCGCTGGGCCAGTGCCGTCACGTCGTCGTGCCCGTCCCGCAGCAGGGCGTCCCAGACAGGGAGCGCGACCCCGTGCTCGAGGCCGACCTCGTCGCGCACGGCGTCGACCAGGCGGTTGACCCAGGGCGTGCCGTCCGGATCGGCTCCGCTGACACCGGCCAGGCGGAGGACGGCGCGCTCGACGGAGACGGTGCTGTGGGTCCGCGCGAGCGCGACGATCGGCCGGCCGGCCCGGCGGGCCAGCGACCGGGCCTGCCGGACGGTCGCCCGGTCGAGGGCGAGCTTGTCCGGACGCTTGCGCGCTCGGCTCACGGACGTCTGCCTCTCAGGTCGGCTGGTGGGCGAAGGATCTCCGGTCCAGCGCTGCTCCAACGGGAGATCGTCCGCCATTGTGCCGTACCCCGGCAGAATCCCGCGGCCGCACCGTGTCGTCGCGCACCACCCGCCCGCCGGTGCGTCATCCTTGTCCCAACTTCCCCCGGACCGGCGTGCCGCCATGGCAGGGTAGCGACCGGTTTGCCCCCATCACGCGCGACCGGCACCGGCCGGGCGGGCACCACAGAACAGGCGAGACTCACGCACATGCACCACGCACTCGGGACCCCTGCCCCGCCGGTTGCACCGGCACCCTCCCCCCGCCGACGTCGTCGCACCGCCCTGGTCGCGCTGCTGGTGCCCGTGCTGGGCGCCGCGCTGCTGGCAGCCGGGCCGGCCGACGCCGCCACGGTCACGCCGGGGGCTCCGGAGATGCCCGGAGCTCTGTCGCCGGGCAAGGCCACGGCGCCGCTGTTCCCGGTGCGCAGCGTGCCCGGCTACGCCGCGGCGACGAACATCGGTGTGCGCGTGAAGCCGTTCACCGGGCGGATGGACAAGCGTTTCCGGGTCCCGACGCCGGCCGGCTCGACGCTGCTCTGGGGCGACTGGAACCGCGACGGCGCCTACACGCCTGCGGTGTTCACCAACGGGCACTGGGTCGTCTACGACGCGATGATCGGCTACGCACCGGTCCCGTCCCGCGAGTTCGACTTCGGCATGACCGGCGACAAGCCGGTGGTGGGCGACTGGAACCAGGACGGTCGCACCGACATCGGCGTCGTGCGCAAGAACGTCTGGCTGCTGCGCAACCGGCCCGACGCCGGGGCCACCTGGCGCCGGGTCCCGTTCGGCCGGGCCAGCGACGTCCCCGTCGCGGGTGACTGGGACGGGAACGGCCGCGACGGGATCGGCGTGCGGCGCGGTGCGCGGTTCTTCCTGCGCGACCTGCCGACGCGGGGTGGCGCCACCTACGACTACGCGTTCGGTCGCGCCTCCGACGTGCCTGTCGTCGGGGACTGGAACGGCGACGGCACCGACGCGGTCGGGGTCGTACGGGGCTCGGCCTGGTTCCTCCGCAGCAAGAGCACGACCCGGAAGGTCAAGCCCTCGGTCACCAAGCAGGTCGTCCAGCGGCCACAGGACCCGGCCGCCCGGCCGGCGCCGTGGCCCACACCAGCCGGCAGCAATGCGGCAGCCTGCCCGACGGCGTCGGCGGGTGTCGCCAAGCGGCCGCAGGTCGGCGCGACGGTGGTGCCGAGCGTCCTGCTGGACAAGAGTCTCCCCTACGACACCGCGGACCCCAACGTGGGGGGAAACCCGATCTACCAGGTGCGCGCGTCGCTGCTGGAGTCCGAGCGGTACCTGCTCGGCGCGCAGTACCTCGAGCGGTGGTTCCCGTCACGCTTCCAGCGCTTCACCGACATCCTGTCCCGGATGCCGGTCCAGGAGTACGCCGTCAGGCGGCCGGCCATGGCCGCGCTGACCACCGCGGTCGCGGCGCGGACCAAGGCCCACAGCGACGCGTCGGCCGGCCGGACCCGCGACGAGGCCATCCGCTACACCGACTGGCTGGTGCGCTCGATCGCCTGCGAGCACGTCGCGGTCACACCCGGCGGCTGGGGCGCCGACTGGCAGACGGCGCACTGGGCGATGCTCACCGGCCAGGCGGCCTGGCTGGTCTGGGACTACCTGACGCCGCAGACTCGTGAGTACGTCGCGCAGATGGTCGTCTACGAGGCGGACCGCCGCCTGATGATCTCGCCCGAGTACTGGGCGAACTCGATCGGCGCGGTGGTCGACCCGGGCGACACCAAGGCGGAGGAGAACTCCTGGAACGCGGGGATCCTCGAGCTGGCCGTGGTGATGATGCCCAAGCACGCCCAGGCGAAGAACTGGCGCCGCCGGGCAGTGGATCTGGAGACCGCGGCCTACGCCCGCTTCTCCGACAACAACTCCACCACGGTCGTGAACGGCGTCCCGCTGCAGGAGCGGCTCGACGGGTCCAACATCTACGACGACGGGACCCTCGAGAACCACCGGGTGATCCACCCCGACTACATGACCAACATCCAGCAGTCCTGGTGGGCTGCTGACCTGGCCGGGCTCGCCGGCCGATTCGTGCCGGAGGCGGCGTTCCACAACGGCGCCCTTGTCTACGGCGCCATCAGCTCGGTCAACCTGCCGGCCGGCGGCGCGTCGCCGGCGAACGGCGCGCCGTACGACCCGCCGGGCGGCACGATGTACCGCCCGGGCTCCAACGACATCTACTACCCGCAGGGCTCGGTCTGGGGAACGGTGCGCCGGGCGCACTTCGTGAGCTTCGACGCCCATGCTCTCGCCTACGGCCTCGACTCCGCCACGCCATGGGCGGCGGGGGACGCGCTGGCCCAGCACGTCGCGGGCCAGCACGCGCTGGTCGCCAACAACGGCACCGGGGACGGCCGGACGTACAGCTTCGACCCGGTGGTCGCCAACTCCCAGGAGAACTACAACGGCCGCGAGGAGTACGCCGCGTCCCAGCTCGCCGCCGCGTGGCTTGCCCTGTACGTCAGCAAGAACGCCTGGGACAAGACCTTCAACCTGCCGCCGCTGAACCGCTCGACCTATGCGCCCCTCCCGCCGCTGACGCAGGCCCAGACCGGCTGGTTCGGGGTCACCACCGAGAGCTCCAGCCCGGCCGGCGAACGGCTCAGCCCCTAGGCGCCGCGCAGCGCTCGCCGTGCTGCCAGCCCGTCCGGGCCGTTCAGTGACCGGACGGGCCCGGGCTTGCTCTCCCCCGCCCGATACCGTCGGACCGACCGACCAGCCTCGACCCTGCAGGGGGCCCCGCGGATGCTGTACGTCCTGACGCGTGCCGTCTGCCTCGCGCTGTTCAAGGTGCTGTGGCGGCCGGTGATCGTCGGCCGGGAGCACATCCCGCCCACCGGGCCGGTGATCCTCGCGAGCAACCACCTGTCGTTCATCGACAGCATCGTGATCCCGCTCGCCGTGTCCGGCCGCCGGGTCGTCTTCCTGGCCAAGTCGGAGTACTGGGAGGGCCGGTCGCTCGCCAGCCTGCCTCGCCGGCTGTTCTTCCGGACGTTCGACGCGGTGCCCGTCCAGCGCGAGCAGCAGCGCGACGCGCAGGCGTCGCTCGACCTGGCGCGTGGCGTGCTGGCCCGCGGTGACGCCTTTGGCATCTATCCGGAGGGCACCCGGTCCCGGGACGGCCGGCTCTACCGGGGACGCACCGGTGTGGGGTGGCTGTCGCTGGCGGCCGGCGCCCCCGTGGTGCCGGTAGGGCTCGTCGGCACCGACCGGGTCCAGCCGATCGGGTCGACCATGCCCCGGATCCACCGGGTGCGGATCTCGTTCGGCGCGCCGGTCCGCCCGCAGGACTACGCGGACCTCCCTCCCGGCCGGGCCCGCCGGGAGATCACCGACGCGGTGATGGGGTCCATCGCCGAGCTGTCCGGCCAGCCCCGCGCCGACGGGTACAACGACCGGGCCGGCGCGGCCTGAGGTGGCGACCTGAGTGGCGGCGACCCGGCGCAGCGCGGGGATCCTGGTCTTCCGCCGGTCGGCCGCGGAGGACCTGGAGGTGCTGCTCGCCCACATGGGCGGGCCGCTGTGGGCGCGGCGGGACCAGGGGGCGTGGACCGTCCCCAAGGGTGAGCCGGAGCCCGACGAGGACCTCGAGACCGCTGCCCGCCGCGAGTTCGCCGAGGAGCTGGGACTGCCGGTGCCCGAGGGCCACCTGATCGACCTGGGTGAGGTGCGTCAGTCCGGCGGCAAGGTGGTCACCGCCTGGGCGGTCGAGGGTGACCTGGACCCGGCACAGGTCGTGCCGGGGACCTTCGACATGGAGTGGCCGCGCGGCTCGGGGCGGCTGGCGACGTTCCCCGAGGTGGACCGCGTCCAGTGGTTCGACCTCGGGTCCGCCGCAGAGCTGGTGGTGGCCGCCCAGCGCGCGTTCCTCGACAGGCTGCAGGACCAGCTGGCCTGAGTCGCTCACGTCGAGGCGTCGTGCACGGCGACACCCCGCACGACGGTCGCCTCGCAGACCGGCAGCCCGTCCTCCAGGTCCGGCAGTCCGGTGTCCGGGTCAACCCGCGTCGCCCGCCAGACGGCGAACGTGGCAGGCCCCCCGGCACTCAGGACTCCTTCCGTGTCCCGGTGCGCGGCCAGCCAGCCGCCGCGGGTGTGCGCGTCGAAGGCCACTGCCACCTCGAGTCGTGACCCGGCGGTGTGGTGGCTTGCAGCGGCGAGCACCGCGCCCCACGGGTCGATCGGCGTGACCGGTGAGTCCGAGCCGAGGGCCAGTACGACGCCGGCCCGGCGCATGGCCGCGAACGGGTTGAGCGACAGGGCTCGCCCGGCGCCCAGCCGCTGGGCGTACATGCCGTCCTCGCCGCCCCAGAGCCGGTCGAACGCCGGCTGGACCGACGCGACGACGCCTAGCCTGGCCAGGACCTCGACAGCCTCCGGCGACACCATCTCGACGTGTTCGACGCGGTGCCTGGCGGACCGCACCCGGTCGTCCCCGAGCTGCTCGCCTGCGAGGGCGAGGCCACCGGCCACGGTGTCGAGGGCTCCGTCGCCGATGGCGTGGAAGCCCGCCTGCAGGCCCGCCTCGGTGCAGGCGACGACGTGGTCGCGAACCGCCGGCTCGTCGAGGTAGCCGTGGCCGCGGTGGTCGGCGTCGGTGTACGGGGCGCGCAGGGCAGCGGTGTGCGAGCCGATCGAGCC
>DASVED010000163.1:0-2575 GCA_036380775.1 Actinomycetes bacterium | reverse complement strand
GGGTGACCCGCACTGGGCGCCGCCACTGCCGCGTGGGGAGACGTTCCTCGATCACGCCCGTCGCGAGCCGGGGCGGCTGCGGGTCGCGCGGTTCGCGACCCCGGTCATCGCCGACGCGGACGTCCACGCGGAGTGTCTTCGAGCGTACGAGGAGACGACCCGGCTGCTCGTCGCGCTGGGCCACGAGGTCGACGACATCGAGCCGCCTCTTCCGCCGGACGTGGTGCCCCTGTTCGAGACGGTGTGGTCGGTGCTGTCGACGCTGGCACCGGTCGAGCCGGCCCGGGAGGACGAGCTGCGGCCGCTGACCCGCTGGTTGCGCGAGCGGGGCCGGGCGGCGTCGGCGACCGACTTCGCGCTGGCGCTCGCCGCGCTGCAGGTGCTCGCCCGGCGGGCGGTGGGCTCCTTGGCGCCGTACGACGCGGTGCTGACGCCGACGCTGGCCCAGCCGCCGCTGCCGCTGGGAGCCATCCGAGACGACTCGGACCCGGCCGCGGACTTCGACGCGAACAAGCGCTTCACGCCCTGGACGGCGCTCTGGAACCTGACCGGGCAGCCGGCCCTGTCACTGCCGCTGCACCGGACACCGGACGGCCTGCCGGTCGGCGTGATGCTCGCGGGCCGGCCGGCCGGCGAGGCGGGGCTGCTCTCTCTGTGCGCACAGCTGGAGGCTGCGGGCGGCACCGTCTGGACGGCGGCGGGAGCGGGTGCGCGGCCGGCGTGCTGGTGAGGGACACTCGTCGGCGATGTCCGACCACCAGGCGCCTTCTGACTCCACTGTGCATGACCGGCCGGCCGACGAGGTCTCGACCGCGCTGAGGGAGCTCGCCGCCGAGCACGGCGTGGCCACCGACTTCTGGGACTGGCAGGGCAGACACCGGCCGGTGCCGCGCGAGTCCGTCGAGGCGGTGCTGGCAGCCCTCGGGGTCGCGGCCCATACCGACGAGTCGGTGCTCGCCTCGCTGGCCGACGTCCACGAGCAGCCCTGGCGTCGCACCCTGCCGCCCTGTGTGGTCACGAGGAGCGGCCGGGAGCAGGAGCTGCGGGTGCACGTGCCGCACGGCGAGCCGGTGACCGCCTGGGTCGACCTGGAGGAGGGCGGCCGCGTCGACCTGGCGCAGTCCGACCGGTGGGTGGACCCGCGCGAGGTCGCCGGACGTCTCGTCGGCGAGGCGACGTTCAGCGTGCCGGGCGACCTGCCGCTGGGGTGGCACACGGTCTCCGCAGCCGTCGGTCCTGCCGGGACCGAGGCCCGCTCGCCGCTCGTCGTCACCCCGGACCGCCTGCCGGAGCCGGCACTCGGTGACCAGGGAGCGGCCTGGGGGCTGATGACCCAGCTCTACTCGGTGCGGTCCCGCCGGTCGTGGGGGCACGGCGACCTCGACGACCTCGCCGAGCTGGCGCGCTGGAGCGGCCGGGAGCTCGGCGCCGGGTTCGTCCTGGTGAACCCGTTGCACGCACCCGCTCCGACGACACCCGTCGAGGCGTCGCCGTACCTCCCGGTGACGCGACGGTTCGTCAGCCCGCTCTACGTCAGGGTGGAGCTGGTTCCCGAGCACGCCTACCTGACCGGTGCGGTCCGGGCCGAGATCGAGCGGACCGCGCTGCTGCAGCGGTCGGTCAACTCCGCCGACGTGCTGCTGGACCGGGATGCGGTCTGGGAGGCCAAGCGCTCGGCCCTGACCCTCGTGCACGCGGTGCCGCGCAGCCCGTCCCGGGAGGCCGACTACCGGGCGTTCGTGGCGCGGGAGGGCAGCGGGCTGCTCGACTTCGCGACCTGGTGCGCACTGGCCGAGGTGCACGGCCAGGACTGGCACTCGTGGCCGGCCGACCTGCAGGACCCGGCCTCGGAGGCGGTGGCCGTGGCGCGCGAGGACCTGGCCGAACGGGTCGACTTCTTCTGCTGGCTGCAGTGGGTGCTCGACGAGCAGCTCGACCGGGTGCAGCGACTCGCGGTCGACGCGGGCATGCCGCTCGGTGTGGTGCACGACCTCGCGGTCGGCGTCCATCCGCAGGGGGCCGACACCTGGGCGCTGCAGCAGGTGATGGCGCGTGGCGTCACGGTCGGGGCGCCGCCGGACGCCTTCAACCAGGTGGGGCAGGACTGGTCGCAGCCGCCGTTGCGGCCTGACCGGCTGGCGGAGGCCGGCTACCTTCCGTACCGCGACATGCTGCGGACCGTGCTGCGGCACTGCGGTGGGGTGCGGGTGGACCACGTCCTCGGGCTGTTCCGGCTGTGGTGGGTGCCCGAGGGGATGCCGGCCAGCGCCGGGACGTACGTCCGATTCGACCACGACGCCCTGATCGGGATCCTCGCGCTCGAGGCCCTGCGGGCGGGGGCCCTCGTCGTCGGTGAGGACCTCGGGACGGTCGAGCCGTGGGTGCGCGACTACCTGGCCGAGCGGGGGGTGCTCGGCACCTCGATCCTGTGGTTCGAGCGGGACGACCAAGGTCGGCCGCGGCCGCCGGAGACCTGGCGGGAGCTGTGCCTGGCCGCCGTCACCACCCACGACCTTCCGCCGACCGCGGGCTACCTGGCCGGCGAGCACCTGCGGATCCGCGACGAGCTCGGTCT
>DASVED010000162.1:0-2401 GCA_036380775.1 Actinomycetes bacterium | reverse complement strand
CGCGGTGAACCGCTCCATCCGGCGGTCGGGAACGTCGGCCCGCCGGATGACCCGGCCGGTGACCCGGGCCCAGTCGAGGACGTTGCGGGTGGCGATGACGACGACGTCGAGGATCCCGTCGTCCGGCTTCGCGTCGGGCAGCAGCGGGATGTTCCCCTGCAGCTTCCCGACGTTGCCGACGACGACGGTCCGGACCCGTCGGTGCAGCGGCTCGCCGTCGTCGAGGGTGATCGTGACCCGGCTGCCGCGCCCTCGCAGGTGCTTGGCCGCGGAGACGACGTACGCCGGCCAGCCGACCGCCTTCTTCAGCCCCTCCGGTGCGTCGCGCATGATGGCGGCGTCGAAGCCGAGCCCGGCCATGACGACGAACTTGCGGTCCTCGACCGAGGCCACATCGATGGCGCGCGTCCTCCCGGAGATGCCGACCCGGAGGCAGGCCTCCTCGTCGTTGATCGGCAGGTCGAGGTTGCGGGCGAGCAGGTTGCCGGTGCCGGTCGGGATGATGGCCAGCGGGACGCCGCAGCCGGCCATCGCCGTCACGGCGGCCATCACGGTGCCGTCTCCGCCGGCCACGAAGACGACGTCGCACTCCTGCTTCACGGCAATCCGGCACATGCCGGCGCCGGGGTCGTCCTCCGTCGTCTCGAGCCAGAGGGGCTGATCCCAACCGTGGCGGGACATGAAGGTCTCGACGCGCTTGGTCAGCGCCGGCAGGTCGGTGACCTTGATGGGGTTGTAGACGACTGCGGCCCGACTCACCGGCGCGCCGTCACCTGCACCGGGACCCGGGCTTGTCGAGGGTCGTCGGCACCACCGTCCGGCGCGAACCTCGCGAGTGGTCCGCGGGCCAGCAGGACACCGGCCGCGATGGTGATGGTGAGGGTGCCGTTCAGGTAGGCGCCGAGGATGTCCGACGGGTGGTGCATGCCGCGGTAGAGCCGGCCGTAGGCGACGAGCAGCGGCACGGACAGCAGCAGCAGCACACCGATGACCTTGACGAGCCGGCTGCGGACGTACCAGAGCACGAGGAGTGCGCTCGCGACGAACAGGGCCGTGGCGGCGCCGGTGTGTCCGCTCGGGAAGCTCGACGTCGGGGGAGAAGAGTCCAAGCGCTTCACGTCCGGCCGCTGACGGCTGATGGTGAGCGTCACGAAGAGGAACACCAGGGCCTGGCCGGAGACCGCGACGACCAGGAAGAGCGATGGCCCCCACGTGCGGGTGGCCCACAGCAGCACGCCCGACACGACCACGAGGGCGCCGATGATCGCACCGGTGTTACCGAGCCCGGACAGCAGATAGGTGACGTCGTTCATCGTCGGCGTGCGGTCGTGGGCGAGGCCCTCGTTGATCCGGTCCTCGGTGTTGATGATCGAGGAGTCGTTGCCCAGGACCTTGGTCAGGAACAGGCCGAGCCCGACGAGCAGGACGTAGTCGAACGCGAGCAGCACGGCCACGATCCCGGCTGTGCGGGCGATGCGAGCCATCATCGGTGGGGACTCCTTAGGGCGGCAGGGAACGGCAGGGTAAGCGGTCTAGCGGTCCGACATCTCGTCCGCGGCCTCGGGCTCGACGCCTTCGGTGACGGTGGATGGCCGGCGGCCGTGCTCGCGGCGCCAGATCTCGAAGCCCGCGCCGGTCCCGACGAGACAGGCGAGCGCAACGGCCCAGCCCGCGAGGACGTCGCTGACGTAGTGCACGCCGAGGGCGACCCGGTCGTAGCCGGTGAGCAGGACGAGCGCGGCACCGAGGGTGAACGCCACCGCCCGGCCGACCCGGGTCAGCACCGGCAGGAAGACGAGCAGCAGGACGCCGACTCCGAGGAACGAGTTGAGAGCGTGCCCGCTCGGGAAGCTGTAGCCGCTGGCGTGGGCGACCGGCTCCGGGAAGCTCGGCCGGGCCCGGTCGACGAGAAGCTTGAGGACGACGCCGAGGATGCCGCCGATCGCCATGGTGACCACGGACCAGGCGGCGAGCCGCTGTGCTCCCCGGCGCCACAGCCAGACGGCGACAGCAAGGACCGCCAGCCGGAACACCCAGGGCGAGAGGGCGTCGGAGGCGAACTCCAGCGTGTCGACCAGGCCCGAGTCGCCGCGCGCCACGTCGTTGAGCCGGTCGGCGACGTCACGGTCGAGCCTGTCCAGGGGCTCCCACTCGGACAGGACGAGCAGCATGAGCAGCGTGAAGGGGAAGGCGACGAGAGCAGCCGCGCCGGCCCCGAGAGCCAGCCTGCCGGCCAGTCCGTGCTGGGGCTGGCGGCCGGGGCGTCGGGCGTCGTGAGGTCGGTGCAGAGCTCTGAGCACGAGCCGGTGGTACCCCGCGGGACGCACTCCCACGCCCCGACGCCTAGAGCCGTCCGTTTCGCCCGGTTTGGTGCTCAGCCGCCGAGGCGGCCCAGCATGCC
>DASVED010000161.1:0-5588 GCA_036380775.1 Actinomycetes bacterium | reverse complement strand
CCGGCTCCGTCGCCGCCGCTGACCCCTCGCCCACCCGGCCCCTCGCCCACCCCACACACGTTGGGCGACGTTGCGCACCGACACACCGGGCGACACGCCGTGGCGTCCGTGCGTAACGTCGCCGAAGCCGAGGGGGCGGTCAGCCGACCGTGTCGCTCAGGCCGGCCCGGACGATGTGGACGGCCAGCACGTGCTTGCACGGTCCCCGGCCTCCACGGTGGCGGCCCCACCACGCGCAGGTGCAGTGGTCCCCCTCGTCGTCGCGCCGGACGACCTGATCGCTGCCGCCGCTGCGCACGAAAGCACTGCCGCCGTCCATCCGGACCGCACCCTCCGCGACCAGCTGGCGGGCGTCGCGCAGCCGCGGGTTCATGGCCTCGAACGCCGTGGGGTCGAACGGCAGCTCGCGGTGGAAGTACGCCCCGTCGTGCAGGTCGAAGCCGACCCGGCCGGCCGCCCCGAGATGCGCGAGGGCGCGACGGACCCGTCGGTCGGGCAGGCCGGCGTCCCGGGCGAGCCGCTCGAGGTCGAGGCGCGGCTCGAAGGACAGCAGCGCCGCCAGCAGTCGGGCGTCCTCCGCGGCCGTCTCGTCGGACAGGTCGTAGAGCAGCCCGCCCTCCCCGGAGAAGCCGCGGCTCGGCTCCGGGCTGAGCACGACCACGGCGCGGCCGGCCCTCAGCTCCACCTCCCATGCGCAGGCGCCGGGACCCGCGCCGGACGGGTCCGCCTGCGCGTAGGCCCGCAGCGACGTTGCATGGCGCAACAGCGGACGCAGCACCCGCAGGCGGTCCGGTCCGGGCACCGGCACGGCGCCCGGCCCGGGGCGGCCGGTGAGCCGCAGGCCACGACCGGCCGGGACCGCCCAGGTGGCGGCCGACCGGCCGCCGCGGGCCGACGACACCGACTCCACGAACCGCCTGGCCTCCTGCCCGCTGACCTCTGCCTGCTGGCTCAGCCCGGCACAGGCCTGCTGCACCTCCGCGAACCCCTTCACCCACCGGTGCGGCAGCTCGACCTTCCGCTCGACGACCGTCTCGTCGAGGGTGGTGACGGTGACGTCCTCCCCGACGCGCAGGTGCACCGGGTCGGTCCCGGCGACCTTCGCGAGCGCGGCCCGCAGCGGGGGATTGACGTCGACGTTCGTCGTGCCGGTGCCCAGCGGTGCGCGGTCGAGCCCGTCGGGAAGGACATCGAGCCGGGCGTAGACCCCGCAGCACGCCGAGAAGCTCTCGAAGCGCAGCCGGTCTCCGTTGCTTGTGACCACCGGGTCGGCGGCGCGCAGGACTGCCTGCACCATGCCGGGCGGCAGGTAGAACCGGGTGCGCGCCACGGCGGCGACGGCCAGCAGGCCGGTCGCCGACTGCTCGGGATGCTCCAGGAAGCCGTCGAAGAACTGCGGGTGCTCGACCGCGCCGTCCGGGGTCGAGCCACCGCTGGTGGCGAGCAGCACCTCGGTGCGACCTTGTGCACTCCCCACGCTGGACGGCCGCGAGTAGCGGTACACCTGCTGCACCTCGAGGGCCACGTCTGCAGCGTACGGAGAAAGGCCCTGGCAGTCTTGCGGTGTGGGAGGGGACCTGCCGACGTACGACCAGCTGCGCGGCGTCGAGCGGGACGTCCTGTGGGGGTTGCTCGACGAGCTCGGGACACCGCCCTGGTCGGCGACCTACGAGTACGTCTGGCAACGCAACCGGGAGACATGGCAGGCGGTCCGGGCGGCTCTGGAACAGGCCGCCGCCGGTGTCCGGCCGGCCAGCACACGGGACCGTGCTCCGCGATGGCTGGTGCCGCTGGTGCGCGAGCACATGGTGCAGCTGTCGAGGACGTGGGCGCAGGGAGAGGCCTTCCTGGCGGCGCGGCTGCTCGAGCGACTCGGACTCGTCGGGGTCGACACCGACGACGTCTACGTGCTGGCGCTCGTCAGCGGCCTCGGGGACCGACGGAACGAGACCAGCCGTGCCGCGGCGCTCCGCGACGATCCGGACCTCGTCGACCGGGCACTGTGGCGGGTCTTCCAGGTCGAGGGCGGCGGCGAGGTGAGCCTGGCCAACGTCGACAAGTTCAGCCAGCCCGAGGCGAGCTGGCGGAACACGTTCCTCGAGCTGGTCGCCGACGGGACGCTGCCGCGGGACCGGGTCCTCACCGAGTGCCTCGGCGCGTTGCAGCGGGACTTCAGTGCCTACCGGGCCGGCTGGTTCTCCTCGCTGTACGCCACGATGGAACCCACCATCGACGAACAAGCGGATCACCAGCGTCGGCTCCGCGACCTCGTCCGCTCCCAGGTCTCCCCGACCGTGACCATGGCCGTGAAGCGGCTGCGTGCGGTGGGCCGGTCCGGGCTCCTCGACGACCCCGAGACGGTCACCGCGCTCGGCCCGGCGCTGCTGTCCCCGGTGAAGGGCACGGCTGTCGAGGCGGTGCGACTGCTCGACGACATCGCCACCCGTCGGGAGGACCTCCGGCCCGCCGTGGTCGAGGCGGTGTCCGCCGCGCTGTCCCACCCGCACGCGGACGTGCAGCGGGGCGCAGTGCTGCTGCTCGACCGGCTGGGCGCCCCCGACGTTGCCCGCGCCGGCGCCACGTCCCTCGAGCCGAGCGTCCAGCTGTTGGTGGGCGTCGGACCCGAGGTCCAGCCGTCCGCCGGGACGCCTCCTGCGGGGATGGCCGTGGCGGAGATGCCGGCGGCCAGGATGCCGGCGGCGGTGACGGCCGCGGACCTGCCGGACCGGCTGGCGGCCCTGATGGAGGACGCGAGCGATCCGCTCGAGGTCGAGCTCGTGCTGGGAGGCCTGGCGTCCTGCGCCGACGTGTCGCGGCTGGCCCCGTTGCGCAAGCGGGCGGCCACCGTGCTGGCCCGCGGACCGCGAGAGGGCGTGCAGACCGGCTGGTTGCGCGGCCAGCTCGCGCGGCTGGTGCTGATCGCCGCGGGTGAGCAGCCGGCGGCGATACCGGTGTCCAGCGCGCCGCAGGCCTTCCTGGTGCACCGGTTGGACGAGGTGTCTGCTGTGCTCGCCGGCCGCGAGCCGCCCGGTCGGCCGGTGGCGACGCCCGACGCGTTGGCTGGCTGGCTGAGCCCGGGCGAACTGGTCCGCAGGATCACCGACGCCGACCGGCCACCGCGCCATCACGACGTCGTGGCTGCGCTGCTGCGTCTCGCACCCGGCGACCGCGAGGACGCGCTCGCGTTGCCGGCGATGCAGCGCATCGCGGGACCCCTCGGGCAGGTGGTGCGGCATGCCCTGGGTGCCGCACCCGACACGGACGGCAGCCTTGCCGGTCCGGCTGCGTGGTGGGTCGCGGCGTCGCGGGCGAGGGCGCCGGTGGAACCGGACTCGCTGCTGCTGTCGGCCAAGCTCGGCGCCGCGGGGCAAGGCCGGCCGGTCGACGCGCGACTGGACCTGAGTGGCAGCCCGCACTCGTACCAGGACGCCCGCGGGACGCACAACTACACGGCGTGGACGTGGAACGTGACCGTGGACCGCTCCGCGCCGGACCCGTTGCTCGACCAGCCAACGGTGGTCACCGACACAAAGCCGACCGGCTGGGGCCGGGTCGCGGCCGAGGACTGGGTCGGCTGGACGGCGATGGTGTGGCCGCACGACGCCGAGCACTTCCTCGTCGACTCGTGCGACGCGGTCCTGGCCGCGGCGGCCAGCGGTGACGTCAGCCACGACGCCGCGCGCGTCCTGGACGCGCTGCTCCGCCACCCGGGCCGGCTGGGTCGGCTGGCCGCCGAGACGGTCGCGGCCGGGCTCAGCGCGACGGGTCGGGACCAGCGCGCCCGCGCGGTGGACGCTGTCCTGGACCTGGTGCCCGGCCGCATCCCCGTGGACTCGCTGGCCGCTGCCATGACCCACCAGTCAGGCCTGGCCACCGCGACCCGATGGGCGCAGAGCCTGCGCGACGTCGCGCAGACGTCGGCGGACGGCAGCCGGACCGTCGTCGCATTGCTCACCGGGGTCCTGCCGGAGCTGCCCCCGGCCCACCGCGGCCTGCATGCCCTGCTCGACCTGCTGCACCAGGAGGTCCTGCGCACTCGTGCCGTCGTGACGGACGCCGGGCTCCGGCAGTGGCTGCACGGCGTCACCGGGTCGTCCCGGGCGGCTGTCAGCGCCAAGGGCCTCCTGGCCGTGCGCTAGCGACGCGACAGGGAGCCGAGCCGGATCCCGGCTGCGGCGACCACGAGCAGCACGGGCACGACGAGCAGGGCGAGGTGCAGCCCGATCAGGTCGGCCAGTGCGCCCAGCACGAACGGCCCGGCGCCGGCCGCGATGGCGGCACCGACACCGGCTCGGGCACTGGCATGGTCCGGCCGGCCGTCCGATGCGTTGATCGCCCGGGCCACGCCGAGGGGGTAGAACAGCGCGATCCCGAGGCCGCAGGCGACCAGTGCCGGCAGCGCCACCCATGCGCTGGTCGTCAGCCAGTAGACCGTGAACCCGGCGCCGGTGAGCACGATCGCGCCGTAGAGCAGGCCGTCGAGCGGGTAGCGCAGGGCCAGCCGACCACCCACGAGGCGCCCGACGGCCATGCCGGCCACGATGCCCGTCACGCCGGCGGCCGCGAGACCGGGGGAGAGTCCCATCCGCTCGCGGAGGACGTCCGCGGTCCAGAGCACGAGGCAGAACTCCACGGCGATCCCGGCCGTGACGACAGTCCAGCTGATCCAGTACCGCCGCGGCAGCCGACCCTGCCGCTCACCGTGGGGGCCCGCGGGTCGCGGCGCGTGCACGCCGCGACCGACGACGGCGAGCACGGCGACGACCGGCAGCAGCACCAGCATCGCCGGCCGCCAGCCGAGCCCGAGCCCGACCGCTGCCCCGACGGCGAGCGGAGCGAGGGTGCCGACGCCGGCTGCCAGCGCGTTGGCCTCCGCCACCGCTGACGGCCCGCCGTCGCCATGCCGGTCGATGAGGACGGTCGCGCTGAGTATCACCACGAAGGAGCCGCCGAAGGCGCCGATGAAGGCGCCCGTCAGGGTGGCCGGCAGGGCGGTGGTGGCGGTGTAGAGCGCGATGCCGGCGCAGAGGGTGGCGAGCCCGGACCAGACGACCGCCGTACGCCCGTACCGACTGACGAGCCTGGCCGCCACGAGCGCGCTCAGCAGCGAGCCCACCGCCAGTGCGGTGCCGTGCAGCCCGGCCACGGACCGGCTGGTGCCCTGCTCGTCGCGGAGGAGGCTCAGCGACGGCCCGAAGCCGTAGAGGAAGTATCCGTAGCTGCCGAGCTGCAGGTAGGTCAGCCAGGTGAGCCGGTCGCGCTCCAGCCTCACCGGATCGTCCGGCCGCTCACCCCAGGTGTGCGACGACGTGGTCGACGCAGACCGTCAGGGCCTCGACGTCGTCCGGGTCGATCGCGGGGAACATCGCGATCCGCAGCTGGTTCCGGCCCAGCTTGCGGTAGGGCTCGGTATCGACGATCCCGTTGGCCCGCAACGTGGCCGCGACGGCGTCGGCCGAGACCGACTCGTCGAAGTCGATCGTGCCCACGACCAGCGAGCGGTGGGCGGGGTCGGCGACGTACGGCGTGGTGTAGGACGTGCGCTCGGCCCACCCGTAGAGCGCGTCGGAGGAGGCGGTCGTGCGCTT
>DASVED010000160.1:0-11771 GCA_036380775.1 Actinomycetes bacterium | reverse complement strand
CGGGCGTCCTCCCGCAGCCGGGCCGCCTCGTGCCGCGCGTCGGCGAGCTGCTCGCGGTACTGCGCGAGCGTCTCCTTCGCCTCCTCCTCGGCGGCCTTGGCGCGCTCCATGCCGCCTTCGATGGCGTCCCGCCGCTGGGCGTACGTCTTCTCGAAGACCGGGAAGACCTTGCGCTGCAGGAAGAAGAGCAGCAGCGCGAAGGCGATGGCCCCGACGATGAGCTCGGACATGTGCGGCAGCAGCGGGTTCGGCTCGCCCTCGGCTGCCAGCACGACGGCCGTGATGTCGTAGGTCATCGTCAGCTGAGGACGAAGGCGAGGCCGATACCGATGATGGCGAGTGCCTCGGCGAGGGCGAAGCCCAGGATCGCGATGCCCTGCAGGACGCCACGTGCCTCCGGCTGGCGGGCCACGCCGTTGATGTAGGCAGCGAAGATCAGGCCGATGCCGACACCTGGGCCGATGGCAGCGAGGCCGTAGCCGATCATGTTGAGGCTGCCGTTGATTTCGCCGTTCACAGTTGATCCCTTCGGGTTGACACGTTGACGTCAGCGGTTGGTGGTCAGGTCAGTGCTCGTCGGCGAGCGCGCCGGCGATGTAGAGCGCGGAGAGCAGGACGAACACGTAGGCCTGGAGCACCTGCACGAACGCCTCGAAGAAGGTCAGGATGATCGAGAAGGCGAACGGCACGATGCTGAGCACGGCCAGGGCGCCCCCCTTCTCGACGAGGAGGTACTCGCCGCCCAGCACGGTCAGCAGCAGCACGAGGTGCCCCGCGAACATGTTGAGCGTGAGACGGAGGGTGAGCGTGATCGGTCGGATGATCACCGTGGAGAAGAACTCGAGCGGGGCCAGCAGGACGTAGATCGGCTTGGGCAGCCCCGGCGGGAACATCATCGCCTTGAAGTAGCCGAGGAAGCCGTGCCGGCGGATCCCGACGTAGTTGAAGATCGCCCAGGAGATCAGCGCCAGGAACAGCGGGATGGCGATCTTGGACGTCGCCGGGAGCTGGAGAACCGGGATGATGCCGGCGACGTTGAGGACCGCGATGAAGCAGAAGAGGGTCGTGAGGTACGGGACGAACTTGCGGCCTTCGCGGCCGATCGTGTCCCCGACGATGCTGTTGCGCACGAAGCCGTAGACGCTCTCCCCGACGAACTGGCCCTTGTGCGGCACCAGGCTCGCTCGCCGCGCCGCGACGTAGAACAGGGCCCCGATGAGCAGCGTCCCGAGCACGATGATGAGCATCGGCTTGGTGAAGAAGGTCCCCTCGCCGAAGAGGGGCGGGAACTCGAAGTCCGCAGGCCCGGGGGCGTGGAACTCCTCCTCACCCTCAGCCGCGGCCAGCCGGCTGGCGACGTTGACCAGGTGCAAGGCGTCTCCATTCCGGCGCGGTGCATCGGCGGCTCAAAAAGTGCTGTCAGGATCATGGCCGACTGTACCGGAGCCACACCAGCCAGACTCCTCCGGCCGCCCCCAGCACGATCCCCGCACCGACGAAGCCACGGGTGCCCAACCACCAGTCGACCAGCCAGCCCAGACCGCCGTAGAAGATGACTCCGGCGAGCAGGTAGCTGACCACCGCCCACGCGTCGACCGTCTTGACCGGGTGCTCCGGCGGAGGCTGCTCGTCCGGCATCGTCGGACGAACGTATCAGCGCTGCTCGGAGCGCTCCGGGGCCTCCGGCTCGACGACCATCGGTCGCCACCGCAGGGCGGACCAGACCGTCCCGGCGGTCCAGCCCAGCGCGGTGCCGATGACCGTCAGGCCGAGCACCTCCCGGTCGACCTCGTCGCCGTCGACGACCAGCCGGAAGGCCACCAGCAGCAGGACGACTCGGGTCACGTAGAGGGCCACGAGCAGCGCGGCGCCCAGCCGGCTCCGGCCACGCGCCGCCTGCCCGACCGGCACCTGGCCGACGAGCAGGAAGCCGAGCACCAGCCCGACACCGACCAGTGCCGACAGCAGTCCCTGCCGACCGGTGGACACCGTCGCCAGGATCACGGAGACCGCCCCGGCCACGAGGGTGCAGCCGACGGAGCGCGCCAGCAGAGTCCGTGCAGGTCCACCCCGGCGTACGGTCACGGCCGCACCCGTCCCCTCCCCAGGCCGGTGAAGCTGCCTTCGGCGCGGCGCAGCCGCGGGATGTTGAGGGTCACGAGCAGCGCGACCAGCGAGACCCCGGCCAGGCTCACCACGAGAGCGGTCCGGTCGAGGAACGCGACGGCAACCGCCCAGTAGGCCAGCACGGCCGACCAGAGGTACATCACCAGGACCGCCCGCGCGTGCGAGTGGCCGCGCTCGAGCAGCCGGTGGTGCAGGTGCTGCTTGTCGGGCGCGAACGGCGACCGGCCAGCGGCGGTGCGGCGCACGATCGCGAGCAGCAGGTCGAGGAACGGGACCACCATGACCGCGAGCGGCAGCAGCAGCGGGACCAAGGCCGGCGCGATGTCGGTCCCGACGTCGTTCGGGTTGACCGACCCCGTCAGCGTGACGGTGGTGGTGGCGAGCAGGAGACCGATGAGCATGGATCCGGAGTCCCCCATGAAGACGCGGGCCGGACTGAAGTTGTGCGGCAGGAACCCGACGCAGCACCCGATGAGTGCGGCGGCCACGACCCCGGCGGTGGTCGCGCGCAGCAGCCCTTCCTGCACGGCGAGCAGGTAGGAGAACGCGAAGAACGCCGAGGCCGCGATCGCGACGATGCCGGCCGCGAGACCGTCCAGCCCGTCGACGAAGTTCACCGCGTTGATGGTGACCACGATCACCAGGACGGTGAGGACGGCGCCTTCCGGCGGGCCGAGGACGACGGCACCGGGCACGTCGTCGGGCGAGTCCCCGGCCAGCCCGCCGAAGGGCAGGAAGAGCATCTGCACGCCCTGGAGCACCATCACACCCGCGGCCAGGACCTGACCGGCGAGCTTGGTCAGCGCGTCGAGCTCCCACCGGTCGTCGGCGATGCCGAGCAGGCAGATCAGGACGGCGCCGGACAGGACCGCGCGGGTCTGGTCCCCGTCGCCGAGGCGTGGGCCGAGAAAGGGCATCTGGGTGGCGACCAGCATCCCCGCGCCGAACCCGCCGAGCATCGCGATCCCGCCGAGCCGCGGCGTCGGGATGGCGTGCACGTCCCGGTCCCGCACCGGGGTCATCGCTCCCCAGCGGAGCGCGATCCGCCGGGCCACGGGGGTCAGCAGGTAGGTCACCGTGGCGGACACCACGAGGGTGAGCAGGTACTCGCGCACGCGGTCAGGCCGGCCGGGGGTACGCGGGGTGCTCGGCCACCAGCCGGCGCACGGCCTCGGCGACCTGGCCGGCAGCAGACCCGTCGGTGTCGCTGACCGCCTGCGCGATGAGCGCTGCGACCTCCTTCATCTGCGACTCGCCCATGCCCTGCGTCGTGACGGCCGGCGTGCCGACCCGGATGCCGGACGCCGTCATGGGCGGCAGCGGGTCGTAGGGGACGGCGTTCTTGTTCAGCGTGATCAGCGCCCTGTCGCACCGGGCCTCGGCCTCGGCCCCGGTGACGTCGAGCGGCCTGAGGTCCAGCAGCGCGAGGTGGGTGTCGGTGCCGCCGGACACCGGGCGCATCCCCTCGGCCTCCAGCGCCCGGGCCAGCACCTGGGCGTTCGCGACCACTTGCGTCGTGTAGTCGCGGTACGCGGGCTGCAGGCACTCGCGCAGCGCCACCGCCTTGGCGGCGACCGCGTGCATCAGCGGGCCGCCCTGCGAGAACGGGAAGACCGCCTTGTCGACCCGGGCTGCGAGCTCGGGGCGGCACAGGACCATGCCGCCGCGCGGACCCCGCAGGACCTTGTGGGTGCTGAACGTGACGACGTCTGCGTAGGGAACCGGGGACGGGATCGCCCCGCCGGCCACCAGCCCGATGAAGTGGGCGGCGTCGACCATCAACCAGGCGCCCACCTCGTCGGCGATCTCCCGGAAGACCGCGAAGTCGATCAGCCGGGGGTAGGCGGTGGCACCCGCGATGATCATCTTCGGCCGGTGCTCCAACGCGAGGTCGCGCACCTGGTCGTAGTCGATGAGCTCGGTGTCCGCGCGCACGGTGTAGGGCACCGGACGGAACCACGTGCCGGAGAAGCTGACCTTGGAGCCGTGGGTCAGATGACCCCCGTGGGGCAGGGCCATCGCGAGCACCGGGTCTCCGGGTTGGACCAGCGCGGCGTAGGCCGCGAGGTTGGCGCTGGCGCCGGAGTGCGGCTGCAGGTTCGCGTGCACGTCGACGCCCGGCGACCCGAAGAGCTCCTTGGCCCGCGCGATGCCGATCTCCTCGGCCCGGTCGACCTCCTGGCAGCCGCCGTAGTAGCGGCGGCCGGGATAGCCCTCGGCGTACTTGTTGGACAACGTCGACCCCAGGGCCGCGAGGACGGCTGGCGACGTGAGGTTCTCACTGGCGATGAGCTGGAGGCCTCCGCGCAGCCGGTCGAGCTCGCCCAGCACGACCTCGGCGATCTGCGGGTCGTCCTCCTGCAGCGCGGCGAAGTCGGGGCCCCAGAAGGGCGCCGACCCGGTCCCGGAAGCGCGCACGGGTCCGCTCATACCTGGTCACTGTACGGCTCGGCGGTCAGGTCACCGGCGACCTGACGGAGGGCCTCCTCGGCCAGCGCGCCGGCGCGCAGCAGCCGTGGGACGTCGCCCGTGACGTCCACGATCGTGGACGGGACGGGGTCGCCCGACGGACCGCCGTCGAGGTAGACGGAGACCGCCTCGCCGAGCTGGTCGACCGCCTCGTCGAGTGTGGTGGCCGGCGGCTGCCCACTGATGTTCGCGCTGCTCACTGCCATCGGGCCGGTCTTCTGCAGCAGGTCGATCGCCACCGGGTGCAACGGCATCCGCACGGCGACCGTGCCGCCGGTGTCACCGAGGTCCCACTGCAACGAGGGCGCCACCCTCGCCACGATCGTCAGGCCCCCCGGCCAGAAGGCCTCGACCAGCGCCCGGGCGGTTCCCGACAGGCCGGTGGCGATCCCGTCCAGGGTCCGCGGCGAGCCCACCAGGACCGGCACCGGCAGGTCCCGGCCGCGTCCCTTCGCGGCCAGCAGAGATGCCACCGCGTCGGGGCTGAACGCGTCCGTCCCGAGCCCGTAGACGGTGTCGGTCGGCAGCACGACCAGCTCACCACGGCGCACGGCGTCGGCCGCCTGCTCGAGGCCGACCGGCCGCTCCGCGGCGTCGGACATGTCGTAGCGGCGGATCCAGCCCACGGCAGCCCTACCTCCTCGTCGCCGTCAGGTAGCGGTCCCGACCCGCCAGGTCGCGGTGGTCCGCCACGTCGGCCCACCGACCCGTGCGGGCAAACACAGCCGGTGCCGTCCGGCCCTGCAGGTCGGCGTGCTCGACCACCACGGTGCCACCTCGGCGCAGCAGCCGGGACGCCACCCGCTCGACGACCCGGACGGCGTCGAGCCCGTCGGCTCCGGACCAGAGGGCCTGCGCCGGGTCGTGGGCGGCGACCTCGGGGTCCCGGATCTGCGCACCGTCGGGGATGTAGGGCGGGTTGCTCACCACCACGTCGACCGTCCCGTCCAGCTCGGGGAAAGCGTCCGCCATGTCGCCGAGACGGAGCTGCACCCCGGTGCCCGCGCAGTTGCGCTGCGCCCACCGGTGGGCCGCGGGGTCGGCCTCGACCGCGTGCACCTGGGCTCCGGCGACCTCGCCGGCGATCGCGAGCGCGATGGCCCCCGAGCCGGCGCCCAGGTCCACGACGACCGGCGCTGCGCCCGTCCGGGCAGCTGCGATCGCGGCCTCGGCGACCACCTCGGTCTCAGGACGCGGCACGAACACACCCGGTCCGACAGCGACTGCCAGGTGACGGAAGTACGCGGTGCCAGTGATGTGCTGCAGCGGTTCCCGGGCGGCTCGCCTCTCGACGTACGACAGGAACTCCGCACCAACGGCGTCGTGGCGCCACAGGTCGCGGCGCTCGACCCCCAGCGAGTGGGCGGCCAGCTCCTCGGCGTCGAAGTGCGCCGACTCGACACCAGCGGCCGCCAGCCGCGCCGCTGCGGCCGCGACGTCGTCGCGCAGCGAGGTGGCCCGGGCCGCCGGCGTCACTGCTGCCCGGCGGCCGCGAGCTTGGCCTCCGTGTCGGCGTCGACGAGAGCCTGGACGACGGCGTCGAGGTCGCCCTCGAGCACCTGGTCGAGGTTGTGCGCCTTGTAGTTCACCCGATGGTCGGCGATCCGGTTCTCCGGGTAGTTGTACGTCCGGACCCGCTCGGACCGGTCGACGGTCCGGACCTGGCTGCGCCGGGCGTCACTGGCCTCCTTGTCCGCCTCCTCCTGGGCCGCGGCCAGCAGCCGGGCACGCAGGATACGCATCGCCTGCTCCCTGTTCTGCAGCTGGGACTTCTCGTTCTGGCAGGACGCGACGATGCCCGTCGGCACGTGCGTGATGCGCACGGCCGAGTCGGTGGTGTTGACGCTCTGCCCGCCGGGGCCGGACGACCGGTAGACGTCGATGCGCAGGTCGTTGGGGTCGATCTGGATCTCGACGTCCTCCGCCTCCGGGAGGACCAGGACACCCGCGGCGCTCGTATGGATGCGGCCCTGCGACTCGGTGACCGGCACCCGCTGGACGCGGTGCACGCCGCCCTCGTACTTCAACCGGGCCCAGACGCCCTCCCCCGGACCGGGGATGCCCCGCGACTTCACCGCGAACGAGATGTCCTTGTAGCCGCCCATGTCGGTCTCGGTGGCCTCGATCACCTCGGTCTTCCATCCCACCCGCTCGGCGTAGCGCAGATACATCCGCAGCAGGTCGCCGGCGAACAGCGCCGACTCGTCGCCCCCCTCGCCGGCCTTGATCTCGACGATCACGTCCCGGTCGTCGTTCTCGTCGCGCGGCAGCAGCAGGTTCCGCAGCCGGGTCTCGAGCTCCTCCCGGCGGGCCTCCATGACGGGTATCTCGGCCCGGAACGACTCGTCCTCGCCGGACAGCTCGCGGGCCGTGGCCAGGTCGCCGGCCAGCTCCTGCAGCTCGCGGTGGGTGTCGACGACGGGTGTCAGCGCGGCGTAGCGCTTGCCGAGAGCACGCGCCCGGGCCTGGTCGCCGTGCACGGCGGGATCGGCGAGCTCCTGCTCCAGACGGGCGTGCTCGGCCAGCATCTCGGCGGGGGCTTCGAGCACGGGTCCTTCTCTCCGTACGGCGGGCAGGCACTGAACGGCAACGGCGCCGGCCGCCGAGCCTCGAAGGGACTCGCCAACCGGCGCCGCTGATAGTCCGGTCGCGCTCCGCCTACGCTCGTTCCTCGCTCCGGCCGTCGCCGCTTCGAGCAGCTACTTGGAGCCGGAACCCTGCTTGCCGAAGCGCTTCTCGAACCGGGCCACGCGGCCGCCGGTGTCGAGGATCTTCTGCTTGCCGGTGTAGAAGGGGTGGCACTGCGAGCAGACCTCGGCGTGGATCACGCCGTTCTTCGCGGTGCTGCGCGTCGTGAACGTGTTGCCACAGCTGCAGGTGGCGGTCGTCTCGACGTACTCGGGGTGGATGTCGGCCTTCACGGCGGTGCTCCTCACGGTGGGACGGTCGCCGGGTCGCCTCCGCCTCGGACGGCGGGGACGTGAACCGGAACCAGCGGACCAGTGTGCCAGAGGCGGGTCCGGTGCTCACAACCGAGCAGGGGCCGCCGCTGTTCCCTCCGACGTGACGCGGGCATGGCCCGGCAGCCGGACCGTGACGAGGGTTCCGGCACCCTCGTCGGAGGCGAGCGAGATCTCGCCCCCGTGGGCGGCGACGATGCTCTCGACGATGCTGAGCCCGAGGCCGGCGCCCTGTGCGGCGCGCTGGGTCGCGTTGGACGCCCGGAAGAACCGGGTGAAGAGCTGGCCCTGCTCTTGCTGCGGCACGCCGATGCCGGTGTCCGCCACGGTCAGCTCGACCCGGCCTGGCCCACCGTCGGTCGCGACGACGGTGACGATCCCACCGGGCGGAGTGAACTTGACCGCGTTCCCCAGCAGGTTCAGCAGCACCTGCTCGACCTGGCCGCGGTCACCCTCGACGACCAGGTCCTCGCCGGCGCTGACATCGAGCCGGAGACCGGCTGCGGTCACTGCCGGGGCCATCGCCGCCTCGACTGCACGGAGCAGCGGCGCCACCGGCACCTCGCTGGGCTCGGCACAGAGGGCTCCGGACTCGATCTTCCCGATCGTCAGCAGGTCCTCGATCAGCGACTGGAGCCGGTCGGTGTTGCGCCCGATGATGCCGAGCATCTCGCGCTGTCCGTCCACGACCGGCCCGCCGTCGCCGTCGAGGAGCATCTCCACGTAGCCGGCGATGCTGGTCAGGGGCGTGCGCAGCTCGTGCGACACCGACGCGACGAAGTCGCTCTTGGACCGGTCCAGGGCCTCCAGCCGTTCCACGACGGCGTTCTGCTGGTTCTGCAGGACGCGGTTCTGCAGGGCTCGCCCGAGGCTCCACGCCACCGACTCGACGACGTCCACCTCGTGGTGACCGAACGGGCGCCGGCTGGCGCGGCTCGCCACGACCGCGCCGATGACCCCGGACGGGGACGCGATGGGGCACACCAGCAGCGAGACGACGTCGAGAGCCGCCAGTGCGGCGACCATGTCGGAGCTCTTCAGCCAGGGATGGGTCCGCGCGTCCTCGACGACGACGGAGCCCTCGGCGCCGAGTAGCCCAAAGATCTCGTCCGGCAGGGGCAGGAACGCCGCCGGCGGCGAGGCGGCCACGCGGGCCAGAGCCTGGTCCGGCCGCCACACCGTGGCCCGGTGCTCCTCACGGCGCACGAGCTGGACGTAGGCCAGGTCGCAGCCGAGCTCCTGCCCGACAGCGGCCACGGCCGCGTCGAACGCGTCGGCCAGGTCGGGGTAGGTGCGGATCAGGCCGGAGATCCGTCGCGAGGTCTCCTTCGCAGCCGCCTCGGCCGCCTGCTCCATGGTGTGCCGCTGATGGGCGTGTCGCCGCCCCGACCACACTCCCAGCAGCACGCCGAGGACGAGGGCGGTCAGGTAGCCGGCCGGCAGCAGCCAGTGCGTCACGACCGCACCGCTCGGAGGCCGGTGCGGATGCGGGCCACCAGGTCTCGCGGGCTGAACGGCTTGACGATGTAGTCGTCGGCACCGGCCAGATAGCCGGTCTCGATGTCGACCGCGCGCGCCCGGGCGGTGATGAGCACCACGGGAAGGTTCCGCGTCGCGACGTGCGAGCGCAGCTCCTCGCAGATCTGCAGACCGGTCATTCCGGGCATCATCACGTCGAGCAGTACCAGGTCGGGGCGCATGGTGCGGGCGGCTTCCAGTGCCGAGATGCCGTCGCCGACCCCCATGACGTCCATGCCCTCACCGCGCAGCTTGCGCGCGATCAGCTCGCGGACGTCGGGATCGTCCTCGGCGATGAGGACGAGCGGTCGCGGCCGGCCAACCTCCACGTCGGTCATGAGGCAACCATCGGCACGAGGTCGACCGCCCTGAACACCCCGCTCAGGCCTCTCGATCGAGGACGCTCACGGAGCGCCGGACCAGCTCGGCCGGGCTGAACGGCTTCACGACGTAGTCCTCGGCACCCGCCGCCATGCCGGCGCTGATGTCCTCGGGCTGCGAGCGCGCGGACAGGAAGATCACCGGCGGCGTGGTTCCGGCCTCGGCCTTGAGCGCGCGGCACACGTCGATGCCGGAGAGCCCCGGCATCATCATGTCGAGCAGCATGAGGTCGGGGTGCAGCTGCGCGACCAGGTCTAGTGCCTGCTGGCCGTTCTCCGCGGTGACGACCTCGAAACCGGACTGCACCAGCTTGCGGGCGACCAGCTCGCGGACGTCGCGCTCGTCGTCCACCACCAGGACGAGCCTCGGATCCTCCGCCGAGCGCGGCGCGGGGACGTCCCCGACCGCCGCGTCGACGAGCAGCGCAGGGACCGGCTCCGGCAGCAGAACCGGCGTCTCCGGCGCGGCAACCGGGTCGAGCACCGGCTGCGGTGCCGCGGCACCACGGGTACCCCAGGTGTTGTCGGTGAGCGAGCCCAGGGCGCGCAGTCGCAGCGGGATGAGCAGCGCGGCGTGCACGAAGCCGTACAGCACGAACATCAGGGGCCGGAGGCTGCGCAGCCGCCAGACGGCGTACACGCAGTGCAGGACCGCCATCGCGGTGATCAGCGCGGCGTACCAGAGAAGGACGCCGGGTCCGTAGGCGACGGAGCGCACGAGCGTCGCCACCACGGACAGCGCGAGCAGCATCGGCAGCACGGCCTGGGTGATGACCTCGAACCACATGAATCGGCGGAGCCGCGGCAGGAAGGACAGCGTCCAGAGCAGCTCGCGGTAGTAGCTCTTGTTCCAGCGCAGCTGCTGGCGAAGGTACTGACGCATCGTGGTCGGCGCGCTGGTGATGCAGCGGGCGCCGGGCACGAAGGTCGTGCGCAGCCCGGATGCCAGCACCAGGTTGGTCAGGTGGCGGTCGTCCCCGTAGGTGCACTCGACCCCGCGGAACGTCTGGGCGGTGTACCGGTCCCAGACCTCGTCGATCACGCTCCGGCGGTACATCGAGAGCGGGCCGGAGCAGCACAGGACGGCGCCGTAGAGAGCGTGCGACGCGCGTTCCTGGTTGAAGGCGACCCAGTATCGGAGGTCGATCAGGCGGGTGAGCAGGTTCTCCCGGGCGTTGGACACGCGCACGTCACCGGTGGCCGCTCCGAGGCCCTCGTCGGCGAAGGCGAGCACCAGGCGGCGCACCGCGTCCGGGGCGAGCTGGGTGTCGGAGTCGATGGTCAGGACCAGGTCGCCGCCGCTGTCCCGGACGACGAGGTCCTGGGCCGCACGCTTCCCGCCGTTGCGGTCGGGCAGGTGGACGCGCCACCCCGGCAGGGCCCCGAACTCGTCGAGGACGGGCATGACCGCGTCACGGTTCGCGGAGAGGTCGTCGACCACGTGGACGTCGAGGCGGCCCTCGTAGTCCTGGTCGACCAACGACTGCAGGCAGCGACGGAGCTCGCTCGGGTCCTCGTTGTACGTGGGGCACACGACCGTGACCGCGGGCCAGTCCCCGGTCCACTCGGCGACGCTCCTGGACCGAAGCCAGTGCCGGTGGGCGAGGGCCGTCTGCACCAGGAGGTGCACCATCACCCAGACCGAGTAGACGATGAACAGCGAATCCAGCGCGGTGCGACCAACGGTCGTGAAGCTCGAGATCATGACGCGCTCGCCGCCTTCGAGTTGGTTCCGCTGGCCTCCAGCTGGTCGCCGAGAGCGAGCAGGCTGCGGCTCAGGGCTGGGTTGGGGTCGCTACCGGGCCGGATCGCGTTCAGCCCGTCCACGAGCCGCCGGCGCAGACCGTCCCGGCCAGCCGGCGGCTGGAACTCCCGGGCGAACTCGCCTTCGATGGAGCTGGCCATCAGCGTGATGCGTTCGTGGCCCAGCCGAGCGCCGCGCTCGATGGGTCGCTGCCAGGAGACGACGTGCCACGTGCCGCCCGCCATCTCGACCACGAACGACTCGACGAGGACGCCGTTGCTCAGCTCGACGGTTCGCCTGGACCGCACGTCCTGCTGGTGGAGCCGGTAGCAGGACATGGTGCTGTGGGCTCGCAGGCTGGCAAGCGAGTTCGTGTCGAGGACGTCGGCCCATACCGTGGGCACGTCGGGGTCGGCGGACTCGAGGACGAAACGTCGCCACCGCGAGTCCGCACCGAAGTAGCGCCGCGCCCAGCGCTGCTCTGTCGCGCTGCGGGTCGTGTACCCCAGCGCGGTCGCGTCCTGGAGCACGTCGGACAGCGAGTGGATGCTCGTCAGGCCGGCGTTGCGGTAC
>DASVED010000159.1:0-4735 GCA_036380775.1 Actinomycetes bacterium | reverse complement strand
CCGGAGCCTCTGCGCCGGGATACGAGCCGACCGGGCGCTCGCCGTCGACCGTCCGAACCCACACCGTCCCCTGCTCGTCCACGCGTCCCCATTCGGACGGGTCGGACGCGGGCGGCGCCGGGGTGGCAGGCGGGCCGGCTGGGGCGGGTGCCGGCGCGGGTGCGACTGGGGCAGGTGCAGCGTCGACCGCGGCCGACGTGACCGGCGGAGCCGCCACGTCGGGGGACGGCTCGGCGCTCGGCTGCACCGGCTGCGCGGGCTCGGCCGGAGGTCCGGCCGGAGAGGGCGGTGCCGACTCCGTCGGCGTGCTCGGCGGGGTCGGCACGGCAGGGGTCGTCGGCTCGGCGGGGGCCAGCTGCTCGGGTTGGACAGATGGGACGTCGGGGGTCGGACCGGGGACCGGCGGCTCGGATTGGGCAGGCGGCGTGGCCGGGGACGGCGGGACCTCAGGGGTCGGGCCGGGGACCGGCTGCTCGGGCTCGTCCGGTGGCCCCGCCGGGGAGGGCGCTGCCATTGACATCGGTGTGACCGGCGGCGGGGTTGGGACCGGCGGCGGGGTCGGGACGGCCGGGGCCGACGGTTCGGCGGGCGACGGCTGCTCTGTCGGGGTCGGCGTGACCGGCGGCGAGGTCGGCGTCGGCACGGCGGGCGTGGCCGGCTCCGCTGGGGCCGGTTTCTCGGGCTCGACCGGAGGCACGTCAGGGGTCGGCGCGGGCGCAGGCGGCTCGGGTTCCACCGGTGGCACGTCGGGGGTCGGCGCGGGCGCCGGGGGCTCGGGTTCCACCGGTGGGACGTCGGGGGTCGGTGCGGGGACCGGCGGTTGAGGCTCGGCCGGCGGTACGGCAGGTTGGTCCGGTGGCTGCTCCTCGACCGGCCGCTCGGGGTGTTCGGTCACGTCAGCCCTTCCCGATCCGGACGCGCTCGATGGTCACCGGCTGTGCCGGCTTACCGTCCTGGCCGCCACCCTCGACACCGGCCTCGGCGACTGCCGACACCAGGTCGAGCCCCTTCGTGATGGTCCCGAAGACTGTGTAGTCCGGCGGCAGGGTCGTGTCCTCGTACACCAGGAAGAACTGGCTGCCGTTGGTGCCCGCGCCGGCGTTCGCCATCGCGATCGTGCCGGCCGGGTAGTTGGCCTCCTCGTCGGCCGGCAGGTTCTCCTCGCCGAACTGGTAGCCCGGCCCACCGCTGCCGGTGCCGGTGGGGTCGCCGCACTGGAGCACGAAGATCCCGCCGGTGGTGAGCCGGTGGCAGGACGTTCCGTCGAAGTAGCCCTCGGTCGCGAGGTGCCGGAAGCTGTTGGTGGTGCACGGCGCCTCGGTAGCCGCCATCTCGATGGTCACCGGCCCCTGGTCGGTGCGCAGGGTGGCCGTGAACGGCTTGCGGTAGCTCGCCGCCTTGTCCACGTCGTACGTCGGCAGGCCGACGTCCTTCGACGCCGGCTCGGGTGTCTTGCTGTAGGTGCAGCCCGCCCCCTCGGTCGCGCTGGGGGAAGGGCTCGCGGACGGCGAGGCGCTGGCCGACGCAGTGTCCTTGTCCTTGCTCTTGGTGGCGACCGTCGAGTCGTCGCCGTCGTCCTGGGTGATCGCCAGCGCGACGACGCCGGCCGCTACGAGCAGGACGGCGACGAGCACGGCCGCTCCTTGCTGCAGCTTGCGGCGGCGCGCCTGGGCGGCCTGCCGCCGGGCCTGCTGCCGCTCGTAGTGCTCCCGCGCAAGCTGCTTCTCTCGCCTCGCGCTGCCGGCCACGCCGTGCCTCCCGCTCATCGATCGTCCTCGCCCGGTCGCACAGTGTAGGTGGGCGGCGGGGACGAGGACGGGTCCGGGCGTGCGCGCGTTCGCCGGGCCGCTCCGGCCGCCGGTAGGCTCGCACGGTCCGGATCCACCGCACCCACGAAGGGCGCCTGTGCTCATCACCGGCTTCCCCGCCGCCGCCTTCGGCACCAACTGCTACGTCGTGGCCCCCGGCCCCGGCGAGCACGCGGTCGTCGTGGACCCGGGCATCGAGGTGATCGACGAGCTGGACGACCTGCTGCGCGAGCACCGGCTCCAGCCCGTGGCGGTCCTGCTCACCCACGGCCACCTCGACCACACCTTCTCGGTGACGCCGGTGTGCGGGGCCCGCGGCATCCCGGCGTACATACACCCGGGGGACGAGCACCTGCTGGCCGACCCGATGGCCGGCGTCTCCCGCGAGACGGCCGCGATGTTCGGCGGACGCCTGGAGTGGACCGAGCCGGATGACGTCAAGATGCTTGCCGGCGGCGAGGCGCTGTCCATCGCAGGTCTCGACCTGACGGTGGACCACGCCCCGGGACACACCCCGGGATCGGTGGTCTTCCGGCTGCCCGCCGACGAGTCGGCCGCGCGGCCGCCGGTGATGCTGTCGGGCGACCTGCTCTTCGCCGGATCCATCGGACGCACCGACCTGCCCGGCGGGGACACCGCCCAGATGATGGAGAGCTTGGCTCGTACCGTCCTGCCCCTCGAGGACGACGTCGTGGTTCTGCCGGGCCACGGCCCGCGGACGACGATCGGCCGGGAGCGGGCGACCAACCCGTTCCTTCGCGACCTCGTGCCCGCCCCGGCGCGGGGTCTCTAGGACCATGGCGCGCATCGCACCACTGTCCGGCTTCCCGGAGTGGCTCCCCACCCAGCGGGTCGTTGAGCAGTACGTCCTGGACACGCTGCGCGAGGTCTTCGAGCTGCACGGGTTCGCCTCGATCGAGACCCGCGCGGTCGAGCCGCTCGACCAGCTCCTGCGCAAGGGGGAGACCGACAAGGAGATCTACGTCCTGCGCCGCCTGCAGGGGGAGGACGGCGGCCCCGAGGCAGTGACCGGGTCGACGCTGGGGCTGCATTTCGACCTCACGGTGCCGCTGGCCCGCTACGTCCTGGAGAACGCCGGCCACCTCGAGTTCCCGTTCCGCCGATACCAGATCCAGAAGGCATGGCGCGGTGAGCGGCCGCAGGAGGGTCGTTACCGGGAGTTCACCCAGGCCGACATCGACGTCATCGGTCGCGACACCCTCTCGTTCCACCACGAGGTGGAGGTGGCGCAGGTCATGGCCGAGGTCTTCGCCCGGCTGCCTCTGCCCCCGGTGCGGCTGCAGGTCAACAGTCGCAAGCTGATCGAGGGCTACTACCGCGGTGTCGGGGTGGACAGCGGGAGCATCGCGGACGTCATGCGCATCGTCGACAAGCTCGACAAGGTCGGCGCTGACGGGGTCGTCACCCTCCTGGTCGCCGAGGCCGGGCTGTCCGAGCAGCAGGCCCGGTCGTGCGTCGCGCTGACCGAGGTGACGGCAGACGGCGACGACCTCGAGGGCAAGGTCAAGGCCCTCGGCGTCGACCACCCGATGCTCGACGAGGGCGTCGGCGAGCTGTCGCGGGTCCTGCGCGGCTCGGCGTCGTTGCGGTCCGACAAGTTCTCCGTGGTGGCCGACCTCCGCATCGCCCGTGGCCTCGACTACTACACCGGCACCGTCTACGAGACGCGGATGGCCGGCTTCGAGCACCTGGGGTCGATCTGCTCCGGAGGTCGCTACGACGCTTTGGCGACCGACGGCCGGACGACCTATCCGGGCGTGGGCATCTCGCTCGGTGTGACCCGGGCGATCGGGCCGCTGCTGTCGCGCGGCCTGCTCACCGCGTCCCGGTCGACGCCCACCTGCGTCCTGGTGGCGCTGGCCGACGAGGAGTCCCGGGCGGACGTTGAGGGTCTCGCAGCCCGGTTGCGGTCGCGGGCCGTGGCGACCGAGGTCTCTCCGACGGCGGCGAAGTACGGCAAGCAGATTCGCTACGCCGAGCGGCGCGGCATCCCGTTCGTCTGGTTCCCCCAGGACGACGGCAGCCATCAGGTACGCGACATCCGCACGGGCGTGCAGGTCGACGCTGATGCCGCGACCTGGGTCCCACCGGCGGAGGACCTGCGCCCGACCGTCTCCGGCGCCGCCGTCACCTGACACACCGGCCCACCCGGTCGGTGACCGGACCGGCCTTCCTCTCCCACGTACGAAGGGCTTTCCCGTGATCCGCACCCACACCGCCGGCGCGCTGCGCTCCTCGCACGCCGGCCAGACCGTCACCCTGGCCGGCTGGGTCGCGCGCCGCCGCGACCACGGCGGGGTCGCGTTCATCGACCTGCGGGACGCCAGTGGCTACGTGCAGGTCGTCGTGCGCGACGAGGACGTCGCAGCCGGGCTGCGCAACGAGTTCGTCCTGCGCATCGAGGGCGAGGTCAGCCTTCGGCCGGAAGGGAACGCCAACCCCAACCTGCCCACGGGCGACATCGAGGTCGTGGCCAAGGACGTCGAGATCCTCAGTGAGTCGGTGCCGCTGCCGTTCCAGATCGACGAGCACGTCGAGGTCGGTGAGGAGGTGCGACTCAAGCACCGCTACCTCGACCTGCGTCGACCGGGACCGGCCGCGGCGATGAGGCTGCGCAGCGAGGTCAACCGGGTCGCGCGCGAGGTGCTGCACGACCGCGACTTCGTCGAGATCGAGACGCCGACGCTGACCCGGTCGACACCCGAAGGAGCCCGTGACTTCCTGGTGCCCGCGCGGCTGCAGCCCGGCAGCTGGTACGCCCTGCCGCAGTCGCCGCAGCTGTTCAAGCAGCTGCTGATGGTCGCCGGCATGGAGCGCTACTTCCAGATCGCCCGCTGCTACCGCGACGAGGACTTCCGCGCGGACCGGCAGCCGGAGTTCACCCAGCTGGACATCGAGATGAGCTT
>DASVED010000158.1:0-18923 GCA_036380775.1 Actinomycetes bacterium | reverse complement strand
CGTCAGCGCGTCCTGCGGGAACTGGCCGCTGACCAGCGCGTGCAGCGCCAGCGCGGTGGACTTGGCGACGCCCCAGGTGTCGCGCAGGACCATCGAGTAGGACAGGTCGACCAGCAGGCAGACGGCGGCCGAGGTCCGGCGATCCGTCTCGGCGACCTCGAAGTCCTCGGTCGACAGCCGGATCGAGCGGTCGGCACCGGAGAGGTCGGCGCGACCGGACCGGACCGCGTTGGTCAGCGTGCGCACCACGTCGAGCGGCTGCTCGTCGCCGAAGCGCCAGGGCCGGCTGGAGCCGGTCAGGTCGCCGGCCTGCCCGGCGTCGTGGACGTCGTGGCCGCCCCGGCCGGCCGCCGGGCAGCAGGTGCGCCGTCGGCTCGCCGTCGGTGACCACCAGGACGACCGGTTCGGACTGGGGGTGCTCGTCCCGGAACCGGCCGGCCAGGATGAGCGCGTGCTGGAGGTTGGTGCCCTGCACGTAGTCGGCGTCCAGCCCCGCGAGCTCCGTGGGGGCCAGCGTCCGCGCGTACGACGAGAAACCGATGATCGTCAGCGCGTCCTGCGGGAACTGGCCGCTGACCAGCGCGTGCAGCGCCAGCGCGGTTGACTTGGCGACGCCCCAGGTGTCGCGCAGGACCATCGAGTAGGACAGGTCGACCAGCAGGCAGACGGCGGCCGAGGTCCGGCGGTCGGTCTCGGCGACCTCGAAGTCCTCGGTCGACAGCCGGATCGAGCGGTCGGCGCCGGAGAGGTCGGCGCGACCGGACCGGACCGCGTTGGTCAGCGTGCGCACCACGTCGAGCGGCTGCTCGTCGCCGAAGCGCCAGGGCCGGCTCGAGCCGGTCAGGTCGCCGGCCTGCCCGGCGTCGGGGACGTCGTGGCCGCCCCGGCCGGCCGCGGTGAGGTCGGCGAAGACCCGGCGCAGCGCGGTCTGGCCGAGCCGCCGGATCGCCTTGGGCGTCAGGTCCAGCCGGCCGCCCGAGCGGCTGAGGTAGCCCTGCTCCTCGAGCTCGCGCTCGATCCGGCGCAGCTCCTGCAGGTCGTCGGCCGTACGACGGCCGAGGGCCCGGCGTACGGCCTCCTCGTCGATGTCCTCGAGGCTCGCCCCTGGGTAGTCCTGGGCCATCGCCGACTCGAGCTCGTCGATGTCGGCGAGGTCCTGCAGGGCGCTCGTCGCCTCGCCGGCGCCCAGTGGCTGGTCGCCCTCCATCCGCTCGCGGCCGCGCCAGTCGAGGTCCGGCCGGCGCGCGCGCAGCGACTCGGAGAGCTGGCTCATCTCCCGGGCCAGGTCCATGTCCTCGAGCGCGCCGGCCATCAGCGCGGCCAGCTCGTCGCGCTGCTCGGCCGACAGCGACCGCATCATCCGCTCCGCCGCTGCGGCCCGGCGGGCCAGCGAGTCGACGAGCTCCTCGAGGTCCTTGGGGTCGTCCGGGAACATGTCGCCGTACGTCGCCATGAACTCGTCGAAGTCCTCCTGGGTGTGCTCACCCCTCGCGTCGGCGGCGAACATCGCGTTGAGGGCGGCCATCATGTCCTTCACCCGCTGCATAGCGGCCGGATCCGGATTCTCGAGCGCCTGCTTCATGCCGCGGAACTGGGTGTCCAGCACCTCCCGACGCAGCAGGTCCTTCACCTGCTCGAAGGTCTGCGCCGCCTCCGGCGAGCGCCAGTCGTAGCCGTCGAGCTGGCGGACCGCGCGGGCTGGGTCCGACGGCAGTGCGTCCAGCGACGCCTCGCGGAACCGCGCGTCGTCGGACGGGTCGGGGAACAGCGCCGACCGCTCCTGGCCGACCGCCGTGTCGATCAGCCGGCGGACCTCCTCGAGCGTCCCGTCCAGCCGGCCCCGCTCGCGCAGCTGGCGGCGCTGCTCCCGCAGCCGGCGCATCATGTCGTCGAGGCCGCGCGGCCGGTCGTCGTCACCGCGCAGGCCGCGCCGCAGCAGACGGCGCAGGGCGTCCCGGGGCGTCGACCCGCTCAGCACGTCGTCGCCCAGCCGGTCCAGGGCCCTGCGTACGTCGTAGGGCGGCGCGAGCGGGTCCGGCCCGTCGTGCCAGCTGCCGTACCGGTACCCGCGGGGCACGACGGTCAGCTCGACCCGTAGCGGACGCCGCCGTCGATGCCGTCGTCCTTGCTGATCCGCCGGTTGAGGAAGAGGCCCTCCAGCGCGAACTCCAGCGCCGAGGCCGCCAGCTCGGGGGTCTCGGCGCCCTCGTCGACGCCGAGCCGTTCCATCACGTGGGCCAGGCCGGGCAGCGGCCCGACCTGCTCCAGCAGCCGCCGACCCGGCACCAGGTCGCCGCTCTCGACGAGCAGGCCCTCGTCGAACCGCTCGATGAGCGGGCGCAGGTCCGACGCACCGAGGTGGTGGCGGAAGGTCTCGACGGTCGCCTTGCGCAGCAGGTGGGCGAGGATCTCCAGCTCGCGGCCCTCCTCGTCGACCTCGAACTCGACCTTGCCGCGCAGGGTCGCGACGGTCGCCGGCAGGTCACACACCCGCGCGACCGCCGGTTTCTCGCCGGTCAGCGCAGCGCGTCGCAGCGCCGAGGCCGCAGCGGTCTCGGCGGCCGCGATGCCGAAGCGGGCCGACACGCCGGAGCGCTGGTCGACCGACGAGGAGTCGCGGACGTTGCGCGCGAAGCGGGCGACCACCTCGAGCAGGAAGTCGGGCACCACGGCAGCGAGGTGGGCTTCCTGCCGGACCACGTCGACCTCGTCCTGCAGCTGGTCCGGGTAGTGGGTGCGGATCTCGGCGCCGAACCGGTCCTTGAGCGGGCTGATGATCCGGCCCCGGTTGGTGTAGTCCTCGGGGTTGGCGCTCGCGACCAGCAGCACGTCGAGCGGCAGACGCAGCTGGTAGCCGCGGACCTGGATGTCGCGCTCCTCCAGGACGTTGAGCAGCGACACCTGGATGCGCTCGGCCAGGTCGGGCAGCTCGTTGAGGGCGAAGATGCCCCTGTTGGTGCGGGGCACCAGCCCGAAGTGGACCGTCTCGGGGTCGCCCAGAGTCCGCCCCTCGGCCACCTTGACCGGGTCGATGTCGCCGATCAGGTCGCCGACGCTGGTGTCCGGGGTGGCCAGCTTCTCGCCGTACCGCTCGCTGCGGTGCCGCCACCCGACGGGGAGCTCGTCGCCGAGCTCGACGTGCAGGCGCTGGCAGCGGGCGCAGACAGGTGCCTCGGGGTGGTCGTTGATCTCGCAGCCGTCGACGACGGGTGACCACTCGTCGAGCAAGGACACCAGCGTCCGCATCAGCCGCGTCTTGCCCTGTCCCCGCTCGCCGAGGAACACGACGTCGTGGCCGGCGAGCAGGGCGCGCTCCAGGGCAGGCAGGACCGTCTCCTCGAAGCCGAGGATCCCCTCGAAGCGGCGCTCGCCGGAGCGCATCAGGGCCACCAGGTTGTCGCGGATCTCGGCCTTCACCGGCTTGTGCTGGTGGCCCGCGGCCCGCAGCTCGCCCAGGGTGCTCGGTCGGTGCATGGTCTCGACCGTACGTCGGGGGCTCGGTGAATCCCAGAGCCCACCTGTGCGCTGCTGCACCAGACACGCCGACGAACTGGTGTGTCAACGCACAGTTGGTGGTCGGATGGGGGCGTGACCGGGACGCGGTGCGGTGACGGGCTCGGCGTCGACGCCGACCTGATGCACGCCGCCGAGCGGGCGACGGAAACAGCCCTGGGCTCCCTCGGCGGCGCGGCACCCGATCTTGCGGCGGTGTTCGTCTGCAGCCCCGACCCGGACGAGGCCGCGGCGGCTCTCGAGCTGGCCGCTCGGCGCAGCGGTGCCAGGACGGTGCTCGGCTGCAGCGCACCCGGCGTCATCGGTGGCGGCCGCGGGGTGGAGCTCACGTCGGCGGTCAGCGTCTGGGCAGCGACCCTGCCCGGTGTGACCCTGCGCTCGTTCCACCTCGAGGTGCTGCGGACGTCGGAGTCGATCGCGGTCGTCGGCATGCCTCCGCAGCGCGTGGGCGACGCGGGTGTGCTGCTGCTCGCCGACCCCTACTCCTTCCCGGTCGACGCGTTCGTCGAGCAGTCCAACGACGTGCTCCCCGGCCTGCCGATCAGCGGCGGCCTGGCGACCGGGTTCCGTGGAGCCGGGTCGACCCGGCTGATGGTGGACGGGCAGGCGCACGACCGCGGAGCCGTGGGCGTGGTGCTCGGCGGGCCGGTGCGCAGCAAGGCCCTGGTCAGCCAGGGCTGCCGGCCGGTGGGTCCGGTGATGACGGTGACCGCCGCCGAGGGCAACGTGGTCCTCGAGCTGGCCGGCGTCCCGGCGACGGCCAAGCTCGAGGCGGTCGTCGCCGACCTGCCGCCCGAGGAGCAGGCCCTGGTGTCGGCCGGCCTGCACCTGGGGATCGCGATGGACGAGTACGCCGACGAGCACACGCTCGGCGACTTCCTGGTACGCGGCGTGGTCGGCGCCGAGCCGGAGCGACTGGCGCTGGTGGTCGGTGACGTCGTGCCCGTCGGGCGGACCGTGCAGTTCCAGGTGCGCGATGCCGACAGTGCCGCCGTCGACCTGCGTTCGGTCCTCCGCACGACCGGCGACCGGCCAGGGCCCGACGTGGCCGGTGCTCTCGTGTTCTCCTGCACGGGGCGTGGCGCGGGTCTGTTCCCCACTGCGGACCACGACGTGCTCGCTGTGCGGGACGGCCTGTCCACGACCGCCGTCGCGGGCTTCTTCGCGGCCGGCGAGATCGGCCCGGTCGGTGGGCGCAACCATCTGCACAGCGTGTCTGCGTCGGTGCTGGCGTTCGGGGACGACCTGCGAGACTGACGGCCGTGAGCGAGCTGAAGGTCACCGTCGACGACGTGAAGGCTGCGCGAGCGCTGCTGGAGGGGGTCATCCGGGACACCCCGGTGCAGGGGTCGCGCCCGCTGTCGGAGCGGGTTGGCGGGCCCGTCTGGCTCAAGTGCGAGAACCTGCAGCGCGCGGGGTCGTTCAAGATCCGCGGCGCCTACACCCGCATCTCCCGGCTCTCCCCCGAGGAGGCGGCCCGCGGGGTCGTCGCGGCCAGCGCAGGCAACCACGCGCAGGGGGTCGCGCTCGCCGCTTCCCTGCTCGACATCCGCTCCACCGTCTTCATGCCCGAGGGAGCACCGATCCCGAAGGTTCAGGCCACCAAGGCGTACGGCGCGCAGGTGCAGTTCCACGGCCACTCGGTGGACGAGGCGCTCACGGCGGCGACCCGGTTCTCCGCCGAGACCGGCGCGGTCCTCGTCCACCCCTTCGACCACCCCGACATCGTCGCCGGCCAGGGGACGGTGGGGCTGGAGATCCTCGAGCAGGTGCCCGACGTACGAACGGTCGTCGTGTGCACCGGCGGCGGCGGACTGCTCGCCGGGATCGCGCTCGCGGTCAAGTCGCTGCGCCCGGACGTCCGGGTCGTCGGTGTGCAGGCCGAGAACGCCGCGGCGTTCCCGGCGTCGCTGGCGGCCGGGCACCCGGTCGCGCTCGAGAAGATGACCACGATGGCGGACGGCATCGCGGTCGGCTGCCCCGGCCAGGTGCCGTTCGACATCGTCCGCGAGCTGGTCGACGAGGTGCGGACGGTCTCCGAAGAGTCACTGTCCCGCGCCCTGCTGCTCTGCCTCGAGCGGGCCAAGCTCGTCGTCGAGCCCGCCGGCGCGGCGGCGGTCGCCGCCGTGCTGGACGACCCGCGCGCCTTCGAGCCACCGGTCGCGGTCGTCCTCTCCGGCGGGAACATCGACCCACTCCTGCTGATGCGGGTGCTCCGGCACGGTCTCGCAGTGGCCGGCCGCTTCCTCGCGTTCCGGGTGCGCATCTCCGACCGGCCCGGCGCACTGGTCCAGCTGCTCTCCGAGGTGGCCGCCGCGGGCGCGAGCGTTGTAGAGGTCGAGCACGTCCGGACCGACCCGCGGCTGTCCGTCGACGAGGTCGAGGTCCGGCTGCAGCTCGAGACGCGCGGCGAGGAGCACTGCGACCAGGTGCTCGCCCGGCTCCGCTCGGCGGGCTACCCCCTGGTGTTCTGACCCGCTCCGCTTGACCCGGCGCAATCGCGATGTAGCCCGTCCTACGAACGCGATGTATCGCGTTGACTGAACTGCACGGCACGCGATGAGAAACCGATGAGAAACCGACTCGCGAGGTGTCAGACCCCTCGACGAGGATGCGACGACCGACGCGGGAACCCAGGGAGAACCAGATGACCGACGCCATCGTCGCCGAGGGACTGACCAAGTCCTTCGGTGACGTCCACGCCCTGACCGGCCTCGACCTCTCCGTGCCGGAGGGCACGGTGCTCGGCCTGCTCGGTCCCAACGGGGCCGGGAAGACCACCTGCGTGCGCATCCTCAGCACGCTGATGAAGCCCGACTCGGGACGGGCGACGGTGTCCGGGCTGGACGTCGTCGACGACGCGCGCGCCCTGCGGCGGGTGATCGGCCTGTCCGGGCAGTACGCCGCGGTGGACGAGCACCTGACCGGCTTCGAGAACCTCGACATGGTCGGCCGGCTCTACCACCTCGGACGGTCCGAGAGCCGCCGCCGGGCGACCGAGCTGCTCGAGACCTTCGACCTCGCCGGGGCTGGCGGCCGCGTCGTGAAGGGCTACTCCGGGGGCATGCGCCGCCGGCTCGACCTGGCCGCGGCGCTCGTGGCCCGCCCGCCGGTGCTGTTCCTCGACGAGCCGACCACTGGCCTCGACCCGCGCGGTCGGCTCGGCATGTGGGAGGTGCTCGGCCAGCTGGTGCGCGGCGGAACCACGCTGCTCCTGACCACGCAGTACCTCGAGGAGGCCGACCAGCTGGCCGACCGGATCGCCGTCATCGACCAGGGCCGGGTGATCGCCCAGGGCACCGCCGACGAGCTGAAGGCCGAGGTCGGCGGTGAGCGGTTGGAGTTCACCCTCGCCGACGGCGGTCGCCTCGACGACGCCGTGGCCGTCCTCCGCCCGCTGGGTGCGGGCGACGCGCAGGTGAACCGGCACACGCGCCATCTCACGCTGCCGGTCGACGGCGGCGCCGCGGTGCTCGTCCGCGCCGTCCGGGAGCTCGACGCCGCCGGGATCACGGTGCAGGACATCGGGCTGCGCCGACCCACTCTCGACGACGTGTTCCTCAGCCTCACGGGGCACGCCGCCGAGGCATCGAGTGACGACAGCGACGACGAGCCGGCGCTGCCGGCCGAGGAGGCGATGGTCCGATGAGCACCCTGACTGAGGCCGTTGCGGACGCGTCGGTCATCACCAAGCGCAACCTGATCAAGATCAAGCGGGTGCCGGACCTCGTGGTCTGGACCACGATGATGCCGATCATGTTCGTGCTGCTCTTCGCGTATGTCTTCGGCGGTGCGATCGAGGTTCCGGGCGTTGGCTACCGGGAGTTCCTGATCGCCGGGATCTTCGCCCAGACCGTGGTCTTCGGTGCCACCTTCACCGGCTACAGCGTGGCGGAGGACCTGCAGAAGGGCATCATCGACCGTTTCCGGTCGCTGCCGATGGCGCCGTCCGCGGTGCTGTTCGGCCGTACTGTCTCCGATGTCGCGATCAACGTCATCAGCCTGGTCATCATGTCCCTCACCGGGCTCATCGTCGGGTGGCGCGTGCACACGTCGGTGCTCGAGGCGCTGGGCGGGTTCCTGCTGATTCTCGCGTTCGCCTACGCGATCTCCTGGGTGACGGCCTACGTCGCGCTACTCGTCCGCACCCCGGAGGTCGTCAACAACGCGTCCTTCGTGGTGATCTTCCCACTCACTTACATCGCCAACACGTTCGTGCCGAGCCAGACGCTGCCCGGGCCGCTCAAGACGTTCGCCGAGTGGAACCCCATCTCGGCGGTCACCCAGGCCGCCCGGGAGGCCTTCGGCAACACCAGCCCGCAGCTGCCACCGGCCGACGTGTGGCCGATGCAGCACCCGGCGCTCTACGCGCTGATCTGGGTGGTCGGAATTCTGGCGGTCTTCATCCCGCTCGCGGTCCGCAAGTACAACCGGGTGGCCGGTCGCTGAGGTGGCGGCGGCGACGTGTCCTGGCGTCAGCCGGCGAAGGGCTCGGTGTCGATGATCTCGACGGGGACGTCGCTGCCGTTGGGGGCGTGGAACGTCGCGGTGTCGCCCTTGTGCTTGCCGTTGATCGCCTCGCCGAGAGGCGACCGCTCCGAGTAGACCTCGATGCCGTCGCCGGCTACCTCGCGTGAGCCCAGCAGGAACCGCATCGTGTCGCCGCCCACCTTGGCCGTCACGATCGTGCCGGGGGCGACCACGCCGCTCGGTGCCTTCGGTGCCTCGCCGACGTGGGCGGAGTCGAGCAGCTGCTGGAGCTGGCGGATGCGGGCCTCCCGCTTCCCCTGCTCGTCCTTGGCGGCGTGGTAGCCACCGTTCTCGCGCAGGTCACCCTCCTCGCGGGCCTGCTCGATCCGGCGGGACATCTCCAGCCGCCCCTCGCCGGAGAGGAAGTCGAGCTCCTCCTTGAGACGGTCGTACGCCTCCTGGGTCAGCCAGGTGACGTTGTCGGTGGTCTCGGTCACGGCGATCTCCTGAAGGTGTGCAGGGACGTGCTGGGTCGCATCCCGCGCGGTGCTGTCCACGGGGGGAAGTCTTCGAGGCTAACAATGCACCCGTGGGTGCCGTCCAACCAGCGCCTTGGCCAACGGGCTCGGCGAGGCCGGTCAACCGTCCTCGAGGCAGCGGGTGACGGTGGCCGTCACCGCCCGGTCCCTGGTCCGGACGGACACCCATTTCTCACCCTGGTCGGCCGTTCCCGGCCGCAGCCACACCCCGGCGACGCCCACCACCTCGCGGGTGCGGTCCAACGCCCGGATGCTGCAGCCCACCCGAGCGGTGTCGCCGCCCTCCGCGCGCACACGCACGTCGATCTGGGCGTCCGAGACGACCCGGAAGGCGGTCACCTCACCCCGCGGCCCGGGCGCGGCGGCGCCCAGCGCGGCCCAGACCACCCAGCCCACGAAGGCGGTCGCGACAGCGACAGCGGCGGCCACGAGAGCAGGCGTCGGCCGGCGGGACCGGTCGCCGTACCGGCCCGCCGGCCGGTCCGCCGTCTGCTGCACGTGCACCTCTCGGGGAATCTCGTCGGAGCCTTGCGGTTTGATTATCGCGTGACGACCGACGGCTACGAGCCCCTGCGCCTGATGGCGGTGCACGCCCATCCCGACGACGAGTCGAGCAAGGGCGCCGCGACGATGGCCCGCTACGTCTCCGAGGGGGTCGACGTCCACGTCGTCACCTGTACGGGGGGAGAGAGGGGGTCGGTGCTCAACCCGAAGCTCGCCCACGACGAGAGCGTGCTCGCCAACCTCACCGACGTGCGCCGCCGCGAGATGGACGCGGCGCGCGCGATCCTCGGGGTGCGGCAGGACTGGCTGGGCTGGGTCGACTCGGGCCTTCCGGAGGGGGACCCGCTGCCCCCGCTGCCGGACGGCTGCTTCGGGCTGATGGACGTCGAGGTGGCCGCGGAGCCCCTCGTGCGGCTCGTCAGGTCCTTCCGGCCACACGTCATGACGACGTACGACGAGAACGGTGGCTACCCCCACCCCGACCACATCATGTGCCACAAGGTCGCGGTGCACGCGTTCGAGGCCGCCGGCGATCCCGAGCGCTACCCGGACACCGGGGAGCCGTGGCAGCCGCTCAAGCTGTACTACAACCAGACGTTCTCCAAGGCGCGCACCACCGCCCTGCACGAGGCGATGCTCGGCGCCGGGCTCGAGTCGCCCTACGGCGAATGGCTGAAGAACTGGGAGGACCGCGACGAGCGCAACATCACGACCCATGTGCCGTGCAGCGACTGGTTCGAGGTCCGCGACCGGGCGCTGCTGGCGCATGCAACCCAGGTCGACCCGGACGGCCCGTGGTTCGACTGCCCGCGCGAGCTGCAGGCGAAGGTGTGGCCCACCGAGGACTTCGAGCTCGCCCGTAGCGTCATCCCGACGGCCGACGCGGAGGACGACCTGTTCGCCGGGGTCCGCGAGGCGCGGGGGGTGCGGTCGTGAAATGGGCGGTGCTCCGCGCGGTCGACGAGAGCGCGGTGACGCCGGGTGTCCTGGGCTTCCTGGTGGTGGCTCTGCTCGGCGTGGCGACGTACCTGCTGATCCGCTCGATGAACCGCCAGATCCGCCGGATCGACGTGCCTGACGACCACGACCGCGACGACGACCACGACCACGGGAAGCGCGACGCGGGGGGACCGCCCGACGCGAACCACGCTCCAGGCGAGCCCGGGCGCTGACGCACGGCTCAGCCGCGGGCGCCCTGCTCCTCGACGCGCGCGGGGCCCTCGAGCGAGCGCTCCCAGTCGCCGTCACCGGGTCGCGAGACGCCGGAGAGGAACTCCGGCACCCGGTCGGCCGGCATCGGCACGGCGAGGTGGAAGCCCTGGCCGACGTTGTATCCCAGCGACAGCAAGGAGTCCCACTGCTCCGGCCGCTCGATGCCCTCGGCGACGATGGAGGACAGGCCCAGCGTGTCGGCGAGGTCGCGGATGGTGCGGACCAGCCCCGACTCGCTCTCGGTCCCGGGCAGCGTCTCGACGAACTCCTGCGCGAGCTTCAGCCCGTCCACCGGCAGGGCCTGCAGGTAGCTCAGCGAGGAGTAGCCGGTCCCGAAGTCGTCGATGTAGAGGTGGATGCCGAGCGCGGCCAGCGCGTGCAGCCGTTCCACGATGACGCCGTCGCCGGGCAGCAGGACGCTCTCGGTGATCTCCAGGATGACCGTCGAGGCATCGATGCCACTTGCGCGGATCGCAGCCCGGACGTCGTCGACGATCGAGGCGTCCTGGAGCTGTCGGCCGCTGACGTTGACCGCCATGTGCAGCAGGGTGTGCTGTTCGTAGGCGCGCTGCCAGCGCACCGCCTCGCGCAGTGCGGTCTGCAGGACCATCCGCCCGATCGGCACGATGAGGCCGGTCTCCTCGGCAAGCGTGATGAACTGCCCCGGGGGGAGCAGGCCCAGCTGGGGGTGCTCCCACCGCACCAGCGCCTCGAGGCCGAGGATGCCGCCCGACGCCAGCGCCACCAGGGGCTGGTAGTGCACCACGAGCTCGTTGCGCTCGATGGCGTGCCGCAGGTCGCTGGTCATGGACAGCCGGGCCAAGGCCGCCTCGTGCATGGTGGGCGCGAACACGGCGTACCGGTTCTTGCCCGCGTTCTTGGCGTCGTAGAGCGCCAGGTCCGCGTTGCGCATCAGGTCTTCCGGTGTCGCCTGGCCGTTGTTCCCCATGGCGATCCCGATGCTGGCTCCGGTCGTGACCTCGGTGCCGCCGATCTCGAAGGGCAGTGCCAGGGCCTCGAGCAGGCGCCGGGCGATGTCGGTGCAGTGGTCGTCGCCGTCGACGTCCTCGAGCAGGATCGCGAACTCGTCGCCGCCGAGACGTGCGGCGGTGTCCCCCTCGCGCAGGCAGGTGCGCAGCCGGCCGGTCATCTCGCGGAGCAGCTCGTCGCCGGCGGCGTGGCCGAGGCTGTCGTTCACGGTCTTGAAGTCGTCGAGGTCGACGAAGAGGACGCCGTAGCCGCCGGCTCCACGCGCGCGTGCCATGGCGTGACCCAGCCGGTCGCGGAACAGTGCGCGGTTGGCCAGCCCGGTCAGCGCGTCGTGGAAGGCCTGATGGGTCAGCTGCTGCTCGAGCTCGTGCCGATCGGTGATGTCGTGACAGGTGACGACGAAGCCCATCAGGTCCTCGTCGATGACCTCGGTGACGACGGCGTCGACGTGGCGGGTCAGGCCCTCCTCGGTGTTCAGCCGGATCTCGCCGCGAGCAGGTCGCCCGCCCTGGGCGAGGCTCACCAGGTCGCGGGCGGCTTCTCGGTCGGTCTCGGTGACGACCTCCAGCCAGTTCATCCCGAGCAGCTCGGGCGCGGGCATCCCGACGATGGGCTCGACCGCCGGTGTGACGTGCACGATCGTCAGGTCGTGGTCCAGGATGCAGATCACGTCTGAGGCGTACTGCAGCATCAGCCGCAGCCGGCGCTCGCTGCGCCGCTCGACCATGATCTCGCCGACGTCGAGACGTTCCAGGGCGAGCTGCATCGTCGCGGCGAGCGATCGCAGCGCGGCGACCGTACGCGGGGACGGCGGGTGCTCCACCGCCACGACGCCGGCCTCCCGGGCGACGCCGCGCGCCGGCAGCGCGACGAGCACCAGCGTGTGGCCGCTGGGCACACCGAGCGTGGCGTGCAGGAGCGACGGGCCGGCCAGCAGCCCGATGCTCTCCTCGGAGTCCGGGAAGATGGCCAGCTCGGCCGAGTCCAGGAAGGTGGCGACGTCCTCGTCGTCGGTCGCCTGGGCCACGGTGCCGCCCGGGTCGCCGTCGATCCGCCAGGCGCGGCTGCCCGGCTGGTCCACCAGCTCGAGGGCTGCCTCGAGGGCGGCGTCCCGGACCCCGCCGCGGCTTGCGGCGCCCACCAGGGCGCCGGTGGCCTCGCGCAGCACGTGCTCCCGGCGCAGGGTTCGGCGCAGCCGCGACAAGAGGCTGACGATGCGCAGCAGGGACAGGGTGAAGAGGAACACGGCGCCACCCAGCACGACCGCGGCCTGGGTCGCCTCCCCCCTCGTGGCGTGGGTGAGGACGAGCACCGGCGAGACCAGGCAGGCCAGCGCCAGCAGGACGACGAAGCGCCACACGGTCGCGAGCCGGGCGGCGCTGCGGACCGGTTCGGGGTGGGCCATGCCCGGGTGGCGCACGGCGAGGACCAGCAGGGCGAAGCCGGCCAGCCAGCCGAGGGACAGCTCGACCACGCCGGTGACCGAGGCCGTGATGTCGGCGACGACCCCGACGAGCAGGGCGACGAGGAGCAGCCGGGCCGCGCCGTCCCGCGAGCCCACCAGGGCGAAGCCCAGCCGGGCCGTCACGGCCAGCAGGAGCAGGTGCGCCAGGGCGTACCCGCCGGTGACCACCGTGCCGGCCAGCTCGGCGGAGCCGTCGTTGATCACGGGCTCGAGCAGGACGAGCCAGCCCGCCTGCGCGGCGGCGACCGTGACCACCAGCGCGTCGAGCAGGCTGTCACGGTCCTGGCGGACCCGGTCACGCTGGAAGGCCGTGACGGCCGCCGCCAGCGCCGGGTAGGCGAGGAGACCGGGCACATCGGCGTACGAGGGTGAGGAGCCGTCGACCAGCCGCACGGCGTGGCCGGCGGCGAGCAGCGCGGTGCCCGCGGCCAGCAGCAGACCCGGCAACGGGTCGACCGCCTTGCTGCGCAGCGTGATGACGAGCACGGCGAGCGAGAAGGCGCCCCCGCTGAGAGCCCAGAGGGCGGCCAGCATCAAGCCACCCCCGGGTCGCGTCGCGTCCACCCCATGGGGACCGTTATCGGCGCCGGGTGAGCAGACTTGAAGGATTCTGAGACGAGATGGTGCCCGGCGCCGGGGCAGGATGGTCGGGTGCCGAACCGCCTGGCTGCTGCCACCAGCCCCTACCTGCTCCAGCACGCCGAGAACCCGGTGGACTGGTGGGAGTGGGGGGACGAGGCCTTCGCGGAGGCGCGACGTCGGGACGTGCCGGTCCTGATCTCGGTGGGCTACGCCGCGTGCCACTGGTGCCACGTCATGGCGCACGAGTCGTTCGAGGACGAGCAGATCGCCGAGTCGCTCAACGCTGACTTCGTGGCGGTGAAGGTCGACCGCGAGGAACGGCCGGACGTCGACGCGGTCTACATGGAGGCCACCCAGGCCCTGACCGGTCACGGTGGCTGGCCGATGACTGTCTTCGCCACCCCGGAGGGCGAGCCGTTCTTCTGCGGCACCTACTTCCCGCCGAGGCCCCGGCACGGCATGCCGTCGTTCCCCCAGCTGCTCGCGTCGGTCGCCCAGACCTGGCGCGAGCGACGGGACGAGGTGGCAGCCGCCGGTCAGCGCATCGTGGCGGCGCTGGCCGAGCGGGGAGTCGTGCAGCCGACCGATGGCCTCCCGCCGACCCCGGAACAGCTCGATGCCGCCGTACTCAACCTCTCGGCGGCCTACGACCAGCAGCACGGTGGGTTCGGGGGCGCGCCCAAGTTCCCGCCGTCGATGGTGCTGGAACAGCTGCTGCGGCACCACGCACGGACCCAGGATGCCGAGCCGTTGCGGTTGGTCGAGGGCACCTGCGAGGCGATGGCCCGCGGAGGGATCTACGACCAGCTCGGCGGCGGCTTCGCGCGCTACGCCGTGGACGCCGGATGGGTGGTCCCGCACTTCGAGAAGATGTTGTACGACAACGCGTTGCTGCTGCGGGTCTACACGCACCTCTACCGCGCGACCGGGTCGGCCCTCGCGCGGCGGGTCGCCGGGGAGACCGCGGACTGGATGGTGCGCGAACTGCGCACCCCCGAGGGGGGATTCGCCTCCGCGCTCGACGCCGACACCGACGGCGTGGAGGGGCTGACCTACGCCTGGACGCCGGACCAGCTCGACGAGGTGCTCGGTGCCGAGGACGGCACCTGGGCCGCGCCGCTGCTGGAGGTGACGCAGGCCGGCACCTTCGAGCACGGCAGCTCGACCCTGCAGCTCCGTCGCGACCCCGACGACGCCGACCGGTGGGCCGACGTGCGGTCCCGCCTGCTCGCGGCCCGGGATGCGCGTCCGCAGCCCACACGTGACGACAAGGTGGTCACGGCGTGGAACGGCCTGGCGATCGCCGGGCTGGCCGAGGCCGGCGCACTGCTCGACCGCCCCGACCTGGTCGAGGTGGCCGTCGCGGCAGCGGACCTGCTGTCCTCGGTGCACCTGGTCGACGGCCGGCTGCGCCGGGTGTCACGCGCGGGAGCGGCCGGTGCACCTCCCGGCGTGCTGGAGGACTACGCCGACCTCGCGGAGGGCCTGCTGGCCCTCTACGCGGTCACGGGAGACCCGGCCCGGCTGCGGCTCGCCGGCGAGCTGCTCGACGTCGTCCTCGACCGCTTCCCCGACCCGGCGGGCGGGTTCTTCGACACCGCGGACGACCGGGCCGACCCCCGGCTCGCGGTGATGCGCCGGCCGCAGGACCCCACGGACAACGCCACCCCGTCCGGGCAGGCCGCCGCGGCCGGCGCGCTGCTGACGTACTCGGCGTACACCGGCTCGTCCCGGCACCGCGAGGCGGCTGAACGGGCGCTGGCCGTCTACGCCCCGCTGGCCGCGGGGCACGCGCGGTTCGCCGGCTGGGGCCTCGCCGTCGCGGAGGCGCTGGCCGACGGGCCTCGAGAGGTCGCCGTGGTGGGTCCGGCGGCCGACCCGGCGACGGTCAGGCTGCACAGGGTGGCCTTGCTGGGCACCGCCCCCGGCGCCGCCGTGGCCGTGGGGGACCCGGCCGGGCAACCGTCGGGCGTACCGCTGCTGGCGGACCGGCCCCTGGTGGGGGGCCGTCCCGCGGCCTACGTCTGCCGCCATTTCGCCTGCGAGGCACCCACCACCGAGCCGGAGGTCCTGGCCTCCGCCCTCGGCGCCCGCTGGTGACCGGCCGGCGCCCCGTCCGCCCTCGGTGAACGACCTTGGGCATTCTGCTGTAATGGTGTAATCATGCTTGCATGAGCAGACATGAGGACGACACCGAGGAGTCGGTGCGCGGCTGGTTCGCCGGCCGGCTCCCGCAGGAGTGGTTCACCGGCCCCGCCGAGATCACCGTGGACCGCGAGGAGATCACCGTCATGGGGACGCTCGCGGCCCCGACCGTGGCGGAGGGCGCGTCCGACGCCGAGCGGGCGGCCGCCGCCGAGGGTCGGGTCCGCGCCTTCCGCGAGGACACCAGGGACCGCCGGATCGGGATCGCCCGCGAGGCCGAGCACCGCTTCGGCCGCAAGGTCGCGTGGGGCGTGCAGATCGACGAGTCACGGGCGCTGTTCACCCACCTCGCCGTGCCGGTGATGACCCGGCTGCGCCAGCCCGAGCGGCTGGTGCTGGACACCCTGGTCGCTGCCGGCGTCGCACGCTCCCGGTCCGACGCGCTCGCCTGGTCGGTGCGCCTGGTGGGCAGGAACGCGCAGGAGTGGCTCGGGGAGCTGCGCGAGGCGACGGAGAACGTCGAGCGGGTGCGCGCCCAGGGACCCGACCGGCCGAGCTGACCGGCGTACGACTCAGGCGGAATAGGTCGCGAACGACACCGCGATGTAGTGCACGACGTACGCGCCCAGCGTCAGCGCGTGGAACACCTCGTGGAACCCGAACCAGCGCGGTGACGGGTTCGGCCGCTTGAGGGCGTAGACGATCCCGCCGGCGCTGTAGAGCAGCCCACCGATCGCCAGCAGCGTCACGACGGCCGGGCCGCCGGTGTCGAGGATGTCGCCGATGTAGAACACGGCCACCCAGCCGAGGCCGAGGTAGACCGGCGTGTAGAGCCAGCGCGGAGCGCCGACCCAGAGCACGCGGAACGCGATGCCGCCCACCGCCGCCAGCCAGACGATCCACAGCAGTGGGGTGCCGCCGTGATCGCCGAGCAGGATGACGGCGAACGGCGTGTAGGTGCCGGCGATGATCAGGAAGATGTTCGAGTGGTCGAGGCGCTTGAGCAGCTTCTCGCGCACCGGCGTCCAGTTCCCGCGGTGGTACATCGCGCTGATCCCGAAGAGCAGCGCCGCGGTGGTGGCGTAGACCGCGTTGGCGACGGTCTCCCGGGTCCCGTCGGAGAGGACGACCAGCACGATGCCCGCCGCCAGGGCGACCGGGAACGTGCCGGCGTGCAGCCAGCCGCGCAGGTGCGGCTTGACCAGGCGGGCCACGTCCTCGACAACGCTGCCGCTGCCGGAGCCGTGATCAGGGGGAGAGGGCACCCGTGCACCGTAATCTACGGAACCGTAAGTTACCAACCGGTAGGAACGGTCGGGATCTCGTCTGGGTCTACCCTGGTCGCTCGTGCGCGACCTGCTCTACCGCTTCTACGCCCGGCGCCTCGAGGCCGCGCTCGACCACGACCAGATCCCGCGCCACGTCGGCGTGATCCTCGACGGCAACCGGCGGTGGGCGAAGGCCTCGGGCGCGCCGAAGTCCCGCGGTTGGCGGGCGGGTGCGGACAAGGTGGAGGAGCTCCTCGCCTGGTGCGAGGAGGTCGGTGTCGAGGTCGTCACGCTGTGGCTGCTCTCGACCGACAACCTGCAGCGCCCGGCGTCCGAGCTGACGCCGCTCCTGGCGATCATCGAGGGGCTGGTCGACGAGATCGCCGCGACCGGCCAGTGGCGGGTGAACCCGGTGGGGGCTCTCGACCTGCTCCCGTCCGACACGGCCCGCGCACTCAAGGACGCGGCCGACCGCACGGCCGACGTCGACGGGCTGCACGTCAACGTCGCGGTCGGCTACGGCGGCCGGCGCGAGATCGCTGACGCCGTCCGCTCGCTGCTGCAGGAGCACGCGTCCAAGGGCACGACGATCGAGGACCTCGCCCAGCTGCTCGACGTCGAGCACATCGCCGAGCACCTCTACACCAAGGGCCAGCCGGACCCCGACCTGGTCATCCGGACCTCCGGCGAGCAGCGGCTGTCCGGCTTCCTGCTCTGGCAGAGCGCTCACTCGGAGTTCTACTTCTGCGAGGCCTATTGGCCGGACTTCCGCAAGGTGGACTTCCTGCGGGCCATCCGGTCCTACGCCGCGCGAGGCCGCCGCTTCGGGGAGTAGCGGCCGGGTGAACGGCCCGCGTGTCGTCCTGATGGGGACGGCCACCCGGCGTACCGTCCGGAGCAGCGGACCGGCACCCGCGCCGGCCGCCCGGGAGGCCCGCTCCGTGCGATTGCGCGTGCAGGACACCAGCGCAGGGAGGGCCGGCGACCGGCCCGTGGGCTCGGTCCCGGTCATCACCACCCACCCGCGCGACGTCGGTTGCTTCCCGACGTACGCCGTGGTGCCCGTGTAAGGGGAACCCTTCGTGGCTGCTGCCGCCCGCCGTCCGCGCACGTTCGTCCTCGACACCAGCGTCCTGCTCGCCGACCCGCTCGCCGCTCTGCGCTTCGACGAGCACGAGGTCGTGCTGCCGGTCGTCGTCATCACCGAGCTGGAGGCCAAGCGGGCGCACCCCGAGCTGGGCTACTTCGCCCGGCAGGCGCTGCGGCTGCTCGACGACCTCCGGGTGAAGCACGGACGGCTCGACGAGCCGCTGCCCGTCGGGGAGGTCGGGGGGACGCTGCGCGTCGAGCTCAACCACACCGACCCCTCGGTGCTGCCGCCCGGGTTCCGGCCGATGGGGCACGGCGGCGACAACGACGCCAGGATCCTCGCGGTGGCCCGCAACCTCGGTGCCGAGGGTGCTGACGTCACGCTGGTGAGCAAGGACCTGCCGATGCGCGTCAAGGCCTCGGCGGTGGGACTGGTGGCCGAGGAGTACCGCGGCAAGGGAGTGGTCGAGTCCGGGTTCACCGGCATGGCCGAGGTCACGGTCCCGGGGGAGTTCGTCGACTGCCTCTACGACGCGGACGGTCCCGGCGACCTCGATCTGGCGGAGGCTCGTGAGCTGCCTTGCCACACCGGGCTCGTCCTGGTGTCCGACCGGGGCAGCGCGCTGGGACGGGTGACGCCGGAGAAGCAGGTCAAGCTGGTGCGCGGTGACCGGGACGCCTTCGGGCTGCACGGTCGCAGCGCCGAGCAGCGGGTCGCGCTGGAGCTGTTGCTCGACCCCGACATCGGCATCGTGTCGCTCGGGGGGCGGGCCGGGACCGGCAAGTCTGCCCTCGCGCTGTGTGCCGGGCTGGAGGCGGTGATGGAGCGTCGCCAGCACCGTCGGGTCGTCGTCTTCCGGCCGCTCTACGCCGTCGGCGGCCAGGACCTCGGCTACCTGCCCGGCAGCGAGGCGGAGAAGATGAACCCCTGGGCGCAGGCGGTCTTCGACACCCTCGGCGCCCTGGTCACCGGCGACGTGGTGGACGAGATCATGGATCGCGGGATGCTCGAGGTGCTGCCGTTGACCCACATCCGGGGCCGGTCGCTGCACGACGCCTTCGTCATCGTGGACGAGGCGCAGTCGCTGGAGCGCAACGTCCTGCTGACCGTGCTCTCCCGCATCGGTGCCGGCTCGCGCGTCGTGC
>DASVED010000157.1:0-10014 GCA_036380775.1 Actinomycetes bacterium | reverse complement strand
GCATGGTGGGTTCCCCCGAGCGGATGGTGGTCGCGTGACGAGCGACATGCACGTCGAGGTGCGCCGCGGCGCGTACCACGACTCGGTGACCCTGATGCAGGTCAGTCGCGACGTCGCGACGGTCGACGGCGTCGCGGCGGCCCAGGTCGCGATGGGCACCGGGCTCAACCTCGACCTGATGCGCGGGATGGGCTTCGACCCGCCGGCCGAGGCGGGTCCGAACGACCTGGTGGTCGCCGTGCGGGCCGACGACGACGGCTCGCTGCAGGCGGCGCTGGCGCGCCTCGACTCGGCCCTGACGGCGAGCTCGGCCGGCTCGTCAGACGGCCTCGGCGGCCGCGACCCCGAGCCCCGGACCGTGACCTCCGCGGTCCGCCGGTCCGCCGAGGAACCCACGCTGGCACTGGTGTCCGTGCCGGGCCCCCACGCCTTCACCGAGGCCTGGTCGGCGTTGCAGGCCGGTCTCTCGGTCCTGGTGTTCAGCGACAACGTGCCGGTGGAGCAGGAGGTGCGGCTCAAGGACGAGGCCGCCCGCCTCGGGCTGCTGGTGATGGGCCCGGACTGCGGCACCGCCGTCGTCGGCGGGGTCGGTCTCGGTTTCGCCAACGCGGTGCGCCCGGGGCCGGTGGGGCTGGTCGCCGCGAGCGGGACCGGCGCCCAGCAGGTGATGTGCATGCTCGACACCCGCGAGGTCGGCGTCAGTCACTGCCTCGGCGTCGGCGGTCGCGACCTGTCCTCGGCGGTGGGCGGCCGCTCGACGAGGGCGGCGCTCGCGCTGCTCGACGACGACCCCGGCACCGAGCTGATCGTGCTGGTCTCCAAGCCACCGGACCCGGTGGTCGCCGCCGAGGTCACGGCCTTCGCCGAGTCGCTGACGACGCCGGTCCTGATGGCGCTGCTCGGGCCCGAGCAGCCCGACCTCACCGACGTGGCGCGCCGGGCCGTCGAGGCGGTCGGCGGGACCTGGGCCGAGCCGTGGTCCTGGGACGGCCAGCCGCCGCCGACCGGCGGCACTGCCCTGCGCGGCCTCTTCGCCGGCGGGACGCTGTGCGACGAGGCCATGCTGATCGCGTCGGCCGCACTCGGCCAGGTCCGGTCCAACATCCCGCTGCACCCCGACTGGGCGGTCGGCCCGGACCTGCGGGCCGACGGGCACCTGATGCTCGACTTCGGGGACGATGCGCTGACCCAGGGCCGCGCGCACCCGATGATCGACCAGCGCACCCGCCTCGACCGGATCGCCGTCGAGGCCGCCGACCCCAGCTGCGCGGTGCTGCTGCTCGACGTCGTCCTCGGGCACGCGGCGCACCCGGACCCCGCGGCCGAGCTCGCCCCGGCCCTGGCGGAAGCCCGCAGCACCGCCCGTGATGACGGTCGCGAGCTCGCCGTCGTCGTGTCGCTGTGCGCGACCGTCGACGAGCCGCAGGACCCGCGCCGGCAGGCCGAGGCGCTGCACGACGCCGGTGCTGCCGTCTTCCTGTCCAACGCGGCGGCCGCCCGCCACGCCGTCTCCCTGCTCCAGACCCCGGCGGCCACCGCATGACCACCAACTGTGCGTTGACACACCACCTGCGCGGCGTGTCTGGTGCAGCAGCGCACAGTGGATCTTGGGAGGTGCTCCGATGAGCCTGCTCGAGTCGTCGCCCCGTCTGGTGGCGGTCGGCGCGCAGATGTTCGCCGACGCGGTCGCCGGCCAGGCCGCCCCGGTGCAGCAGGTCGACTGGCGGCCGCCGCTGGGCGGCGAGGGTGTGGACCGGCACCTGGCCCGGGTGCTCGCCGACCCGCGGAACGGCCCCGGCAACGCGACCGCGGTGGGCCGGATGCTGGCGGCCGGAGCCGAGCTGGTGGACGTACGACCTGCCCGTGAAGCGCTCGCCCTCGACGCCGGGACGTTCCTGCATGCCGGGCCGCCCATCGACTGGGAGCGCGCGTCCGGTCCGCTGCGCGGGGCTCTGATCGGCGCCATGCTCCTCGAGGGGCTGGCCGAGACGCCGGAGCAGGCCGAGCGCGCCCTGGCGGCCGGGGACGGGCTGCACTGGGAGCCCTGCCACCACCACCGCACCGTGGGCCCGATGGCCGGTGTCGTCAGTCCGTCGATGTGGATGTTCGAGCTGCGCGACCCGGTGCACGGCGGCACAGCGTTCTGCTCGCTCAACGAGGGACTCGGCAAGGTCCTGCGCTACGGCGCGTACGGGCCCGAGGTGGTCGAGCAACTGCGCTGGATGTCCGAGGTCCTCGGGCCGCTGCTGCAGACGGCCGTCAGGGCGCGTGCGGCGACCACCCCCGTGGACGTCAAGTCCATCGCGGCGCAGATGCTGCAGATGGGCGACGAGGGACACAACCGCAACCGGGCCGGGACGCTCATGTTCCTGCGCGACCTTCTGCCGACGCTCGTGGACTCCGGCGCCCCGTCGTCGGACGTCGCGGAGGCAGCGCGTTTCATCGGCGGCAACGACCATTTCTTCCTCAACCTCGGCATGCCGGCCTGCAAGCTGGCCTGCGACGCGGCGCGCGACATTCCCGGCTCGTCGGTCGTGGTGGCGATGGCCCGCAACGGCACCGACTTCGGCATCCAGGTGTCGGGCACCGGCGACCAGTGGTTCACCGGACCGGCCAACACACCTGAGGGCCTGTACCTCGGAGCCTTCGGACCGGACGACGCCAACCCGGACATCGGCGACTCGGCCATCACCGAGACCGGCGGCATCGGCGGCTTCGCGATGGCGGCGGCGCCCGCGATCGTGCGGTTCGTCGGCGGCGAGGTCGGCGACGCGATCGAGGCGACCCGGCTGATGTACGAGATCACGCTGGCCGAGAACCCGACCTACCAGGTGCCGGTGCTCGGCTTCCGCGGGACGCCGACGGGCATCGACGCCACCCTGGTGACCCGGACGGGGATCCTGCCGCACATCAACACCGGCATGGCCGGCAAGATCGCCGGCACCGGACAGGTCGGTGCCGGCCTGGTCAATCCCCCGGCCGACATCTTCCCGGAGGCCGTGGCCGCCCTGGCCGAGCTCGCTCCCCCGCTCTGACACTCGCTGGCTGTCGGTGGTGAGGCGCAGGCTTGCCGTGTGAGCAGCTGGAGCGAGTTCGAGTCCCTGGCCCCGGAGCTGGCGGCCGACGTACGGGCCCGCTTCACCGCCCGCAAGCATGCGACGATGGCGACGCTGCGCGCCGACGGCTCACCGCGGATCAGCGGGACCGAGGTGGCGTTCACCGACGGTCAGCTGGTCCTCGGGAGCATGCCCGGAGCGGTGAAGGCTCGCGACCTGCAGCGAGATCCCCGGGTCGCCGTCCACTCACCGACGGTCGACCCGCCGGAGACGGATCCCGCCGCGTGGGAGGGCGAGGCGAAGGTGTCGGGACGAGCGGTCGAGGTCCGGTCCACGAAGACCTCGCACACCTTCCACGTCGACCTGACGGAGGTGGTGCACACGCGCGTCGTCGGCGACCGCCTGGAGATCGTCTCCTGGCACCCCGACCGGGGCGTCCAGCGACGGACCCGCCGCTGACCGGCCCGGTTCAGAACGCGACGACGACCACGGTGACGTTGTCGATGCCGCCGTTGTCGAGCGCCGCGGACACCAGCGCGTCGCAGGCCTCCTGCGCGCTGCCGCCGCCGAGCAGTCCGGCCAGCGTGTGGTCGTCGACCATGTTGGTCAGGCCGTCGGTGCAGAGCAGCAGCCGGGCGCCCGGCGGACACGAGACCTCCGTGACGTCCGGCTCGATGTCGCGGTCCAGGCCCAGAGCCTGGGTGAGGTACCCGTGCATGCCGTGGTCCCGGGTCAGGGCGGCCAGCTGCCCGTCGGGGCCGAGCAGGTACGCGCGGCTGTCCCCGACGTGCAGGATGCGCGCCGACCCGTCGTCGACGACGGCAAGCACCAGCGTGGTCCCCATGCCGGCGCGTCCGGGCTCCTCCTCGGCCGCCACCAGCACCGCCTCATGGGCCGCCCCGGCGGCCTCGACCAGGTCCTCCGCGGACGACTGGGCCGTCAAGGGTGCCGCGTCCAGGCTGGACACGGCGGTCATGCTCGCGACGTCGCCCGCCGGGTGGCCGCCGAGGCCGTCCGCGACGGCCAGCACGCCACGTTCCGGCCGGGCCAGCACGGCGTCCTCGTTGCGGTTGCGGACGTGGCCGACCTCGGTGCGGTAGGCGACGTCCATCCGAACACCGTATGCGCCGCCGCATGTCGCCCCGCACGGCTGGGGTGCGGACACGCCGGTGGCGGCTGCGACGATGGAAGACCATGGCTTCCCCTCGCACCGCGGCGTGCTGCCCGGCGCTGTCGATGAAGCTGCTCGTGCTGGCGATCTTCCTGGCGGCGCTGAACCTGCGGGCCGCCCTGACCTCCCTCCCGCCGCTGGTGCGCACGATCCAGGAGGACCTCGGGCTGGCCAGCGCCACGGCCGGGCTGCTGACCACCCTGCCCGTCCTGAGCATGGGACTGTTCGCACCGGTCGCACAGCGGATGGCCCAGCGGATCGGGCGAGAAGCCACCGTGGCGTGGGCGCTCGGCCTCCTGCTCGCCGGGCTGCTGCTCCGGCTCGCGGGCGGCATGCTCCCCGTGCTGATGGCGAGCACGCTGATCGTGGGCATGGGGATCGCTCTGTGCGGGACGGTGCTTCCCGGCATCGTCAAGGAGTACTTCCGCGAGCGGTCCGGCGCCATGACCGGGCTCTACCTGCTCGCGATGATGGTCGGTGCGGGCGCGGCCTCGGCGCTGACGGTCCCGCTGTCCGAAGCCCTCGGGTCATGGCAGCGCTCACTCGCGGTGTGGGCCGGGCTGGCCCTGGTCGGCGTTGCCGGCTGGCTGCCGGTCCTGCGCGCCCGAAGCGACCGCCACGACGACCCGGACTCCTCCGGGTCGGTCCCTCTGCCGTGGCGCAGTTCGACGGCCCGGCTGATGGCGGCCTACCTCGCCCTGCAGTCGTTCGGCTTCTACAGCCAGCTCGCGTGGATCCCGCCGTCCTACGAGGCCCGCGGCTGGTCGGCCCGCGACGCCGGGCTGCTCCTCGCCGCATGGAGCGTCGTGCAGCTCGTGACCGGCGTCGCCGCGCCGGCACTGGCCGACCGGCTCCACGACCGCCGGCCGCTGGTAGCGGCCGCGCTGACGCTGACCCTCGGGGGGCTGCTCGGCATCACGGTGGCTCCCGGCGCCGCACCGTGGCTGTGGGTGACGCTGATGGGGCTCGGGCAGGGCGCGGGCTTCTCGCTCGGGCTGGTCAAGCTCGTCGACTACGCGCCGACGCCGGCCGCGTCGGCCCGGCTCTCGGCGCTGGTGTTCCTGTTCTCCTACTCGCTGGCGTCGCTCGGGCCGTTCGTCTTCGGTGCCGTCCGCGATGCCACCGGCGGCTTCGGCACCTCCTACGCCCTGCTGGTGGTGGTCGCGCTGGCCCAGCTCAGCCTCACGCCGCGCCTGCGACCGGGACGCCTGACCGAGTAGCCCTCACGGCTCGGTCAACCGCCGGAGGTCCTCCGCACGGTCGACGTCGCTGTCCGTCGCGACATCCCCGCACGCGACCCGGACGAGCCTGTCCTCGTGGCGGCGCAACACCCCCCGCGCACCCGCGTCACCAACGGCGAGCTCGGCCACCTCCGGCCACCACGCCCGGCCGAGCACCACTGGGTGGCCCTGGCGGCCTTCGTAGGTCGCGACTGCCAGCGAGCCGGGACCATCTGCTACTCCGACGAGGCGGGCGACGGCGTCCGCCGTCAGCCCCGGTTGGTCGACGAGCACCACGAGAGCCGCATCGACGTCCTCGGGCATCGCCGCCAGCCCGGCGCGCAGCGACGAGCCCATGCCCTCGGCCCATGCCGAGTTCGGGACGACGACGGCACCGGGGACGTCGAGCTCGACGGCACCGCTCACGACGTACGCAGGAAAGGTCCCGCCCTGCACCAGCACGCGCACAGCCCGGTCCACGAGCCGCTCCCCCGCCAGCTCGGCCACCGCCTTGGGGCCACCGAACCGGACGCCGGCACCGGCGGCCAGCACCAGCCCCGCTACCCGGCTCACCTCGGCAACCACAACTGCATGATCAACGAGGGGGTTGAGGGGGAGCCGGGGGGTCGGCGTGGATGGGGCCGGCGGTGTCGCCGAGACGACGGCCCGAGCCGCCCCACCGGTGAGCGATGATCTCGGCCGCGATCGACACGGCGGTCTCCTCGGGCGTGCGGGCTCCGATGTCCAGACCGATCGGCGATGCCAGCCGGGCGAGCGCGTCCTCGTCGAGGCCCTCGTCGCGCAGCCGGGCCAGCCGGTCGTCGTGGGTGCGGCGACTGCCCATGGCGCCGATGTAGGCCGCGTCGGTCCGCAGCGCCACCTCGAGCAGCGGCACGTCGAACTTCGGGTCGTGCGTCAGCACGCAGATGACGGTGCGCGAGTCCACGGAGGTGGACTGCAGGTAGCGGTGCGGCCACTCCACCACGACCTCGTCGGCCTCGGGGAACCGCTTCGGCGTCGCGAAGACAGCACGCGCGTCGCAGACCGTGACGCGGTAGCCGAGGAACTTCCCGACACGCGCGACCGCCGCCGCGAAGTCGATGGCGCCGAACACCAGCATCCGCGGCGGCGGGGCGAAGGACTGCACGAACACCGTCAGCTCGTCCTGGCGGCGCTCACCGTCCGGGCCGATCCGGTGCAGCCCGGTCGTCCCGTGGTCGAGCATCCCGCGTACGTCGTCGGCGATCGCGTCGTCCAGCCGCCGCGAGCCGAGCCCGCCCGACGCGGGTCGGTCCGCCTCCGGCCACACCACGAGGTGCGCACCCACGTTGCCCGGCCCGTCGACCACCGTGGTCACTGCGACCGGCTGGTGGGCCCGGATCGCCGCGACGACCTCGGGCAGCTGCGCGAACGTGCCCGCGTCCACCGGCTCGACGAAGACGTCGATGATGCCGCCGCAGGTCAGGCCGACCGCGAAGGCGTCGTCATCGCTGACGCCGTAGCGCTGCAGCACCGCCTCACCGGAGGCCATCACCTCCTGCGCGAGCTCGTACACGGCACCCTCGACGCAGCCCCCCGACACGCTCCCGGTCGGCTCGCCGCTGGCCGCCACCACCATCGCCGCGCCCGGCTGCCGGGGCGCACTGCGCCAGGTGCCGACCACGGTCGCGATCGCGAACCGGTCCCCGGCGCCGAAGAGCCGGTCGACCTCGTCGACGACGTCATGCACCGCTGCTCACCTCTCCGCCGACCCCGACAGGACGGCCGCCAGCCGCTGCAGCGCGGAGAGGGAGTGGCCGTCCACGAAGTCGTCAACCCAGGGCAAGGCGGCCTGCATCCCAGCGGTCATCGGTGCGTACCCGGGCTGGCCCCGGTGCGGGTTGGCCCACACCACGCGGTGCGCCAGCCGGGACAGCCGGCGCATCTGCTCCCCCAGCAGCGTCGCGTCGCCGCGCTCCCAGCCGTCGGACGCGACCAGCACCACCGCCCCCCGAGCCAGCCCGCGCTGGCCCCACCGGTCCAGGAACGCCTTGAGCAGCTCGCCGAGCCGGGTGCCACCGCTCCAGTCCGGCACCGAGCCGGAGACGGCCAGTAGCGCTGCCGACGGGTCGCGTCCGCGGATCTCCCGGGTCACCCGGGTGAGCCGGGTACCCACGGTGAACACCTCGGTCCCGGCACGGCGCCGCGCGGCGGCGTGGGCGAAGCGCAGGAAGGGGTCGGCGTAGGGCTGCATCGAGCCGCTCACGTCCAGCAGCAGGACCAGCCGGCGGGGCCGGGGCTGCCGGGCCCGGCGCTCCAGCCGCACCGGCTCCCCGCCTCGGCGCAGCATCGCACGCACGGTGCGCCGCGCATCCAGCGCGCCGCGGTGCGACCGGCGGTACCGCCGGGACAGCCGGGTCTCACCCGCCGGGTCGATCGCGGCGATCAGAGCCCGCACGGCCTCCCGCTCGGCGGCGTCGAGACCTGCCAGGTCCCGGTGGCGCAGCACCTCGGCCTCGCTGGCGGTCGCCGCGGGGACCTGGTCGGAGCCCGGCGTCCCTTCTCGCTCGGTCCCGGGCAGGGCGACCGGCCGCAGCACCTGCACCGGCGGCGCGTGCCGCATCGGCGGAGCCGTCTGCCCAGCGAAGTACGCCGCGAAGGCCCGGTCGTAGCGGTCCAGGTCGTCCGGGCCTGCGCAGAGGGTCAGGCGACCGGCCCAGTAGAGGTCCCGCCGCCGGGTCACGTCGAGGTGGCCGGCCGCGGAGACCGTCTGGTGCACCCGGTCCGGGGTCGCGTCGACGCCGGCTGCTCGCAACGTCCGCGCGAAGCCGACCAGCGTCGGGGTCACGTCGTCGTCGGCCCCGGTCCCGGTCACCCGCTCGCCGCCACCGGTCGTCACGCTCTCAACCGTAGAGCCTGCCGTGGGCGGTCGCCGCTGCGTCGCCGGCAGACGTTGACAGCCTCCACCGGCCGGCGGACGGTGAGAGCAGTCCGGACCCGATTCAGGAGGCACCGATGACCCACCCGAACGCAGAACTGGTTCGCCAGGCCTACGAGGCCTTCCAGAAGCAGGACCTGGACACGCTCAAAGGGCTCGTATCGCCCGACGTCAGGTGGCACGAGGCGGGGAACCCGGAGACCATCCAGGGGGCGGAGGCGGTCCAGCAACGGTTCGGCCTGGGTGGTCTCGACGCGGACATCGACATCCACGACATCCTGGCCAATGACGACCACGTCGTCTCACTGATCCGCGCCCGGATGCGCAAGCCCGACGGTGACGAGGTGAGCTACCCGGTCGTGGAGGTCGTGCACGTCGAGGGCGGCATGATCACCGAGCGCTGGGCGTTCATGGACGCCGTCCCGGCCGACGTCGGGGCCTTCTTCGCCGACCTCGGCTGAGCCGGGGTCGGTCGGTCGACCTCAGCCGGCCGCGGCCCACTCGGCGAGCCGACCGGCGACCCGCTCCTGGTCCTCGCGGTACTTCAGGAAGGCGCCCAGCCCTGCGCAGGCCCGGTCCAGTTGGCCGTCGGTCAGGTCGGTGACGCCGAGGGCGATCAGCGCCTCCGTCCAGTCCAGCGACTCGGCCACCCCCGGCGGCTTGAGCAGGTCCTCGTCGCGCGCAGCCCGGGCGACCCGCGCCACCGCCTGGGCCAGCGCCGCCGTCGCCTGGGGTAGCCGGCGTCGGATGATCGCCACCTCGCGCGCCAGGTCGGGGTGCTCGAGCCAGTGGTAGAGGCAGCGCCGCTTCAGCGCGTCGTGCACCTCGCGGGTCCGGTTGCTCGTGACCACCACGACCGGCGGGGTCTCGGCCCGGATCGTCCCCAGCTCGGGCACCGAGATCGTGAAGTCGCTGAGCACCTCGAGCAGGAACGCCTCGAACTCGTCGTCAGCACGGTCGACCTCGTCGACCAGGAGGACGCTCGGGGTCGTCTCGAGTGCCTGCAGCAGGGGCCGCGCCACGAGGAACCGACGGTCGTAGAGCTCGGCCTCGAGGCGGTCGGCGTCGTCGATCCCGGCGGCCTCGGCCGCCCGGAGGTGCAGCAGCTGGCGTGGGAAGTCCCAGTCGTAGAGTGCCTGGGCCGCGTCAAGACCCTCGTAGCACTGCAGCCGGATCAACGGTGCGTCCAGCACACCGGCGAGCGCGGTGGCCAGCGACGTCTTGCCGACGCCCGCGTCGCCCTCGCAGAACAGCGGCCGGCGCATGGTGAGGGCGAGGTACGCCGCGGTCGACACTCCCTCGTCGGCGAGGTAGCCCTGCGCGTCGAGCAGCTCGGCGAGCCGGGCCGGGGAGAGCACGTCCTGCGTCACGAGGACACCGTACGGCGACCGGATGCCTCGGGCATCCTGTGCGGATGGACGGACTCACCCCGGACCTCCAGCGCGCGCTCGCGGCCCACCTCTTCAACCGGACGTGGGAACTGCTCGAGCAGCGGCAGCCGCCGGGCGGTGACGCCGCCGCGGACCGCGAGCTGCTCGAGTGCGCGATGGCGTCCCGGCTGCACTGGGCCGGCATCGGCTCCGACGAGAACCTGGCGGCCGGCGACTGGCTGGTCGCCCACGTCGCCAGTCACCTCGGGCACGCCGGCCT
>DASVED010000156.1:0-5571 GCA_036380775.1 Actinomycetes bacterium | reverse complement strand
CTGGTCGGCCTCCGCCTGGTCTACGAACGCAACAGCCCGTGATCGTGTCGGGCCGGGCGCCGGGCGGTCGGTAGCCTTGCCGGCATGAGCGACGAGCTGCCCGAGCAGGTTCGCGTCCGCCGGGAGAAGCTCGACCGGATGCGCGACCGGGGGGTCGACCCCTACCCGGTGACCGTCGCTCGGACGACCACGATCGCCGATCTCCGGGCAGCCCACCCCGGCCTCGAGCCGGATCAGCGCTCGGGTGAGTCGGTGGCTGTCGCCGGCCGGGTCGTGCTCTCGCGTACCGGCGGGAAGCTCTGCTTCGCGACCGTGCGCGACGGGACCGGCGAGATCCAGGTGATGATCTCCCTCGACGGGGTCGGCGAGGAGGCGCTCGCGCAGTGGAAGTCCGACGTGGACCTCGGCGACCACGTTGGTGTCGAGGGCGAGGTGGTCTCCAGCCGGCGCGGCGAGCTGTCGGTGCTCGCCAGTCGCTGGACGATGGTCGCCAAGGCGCTGCGCCCGCTGCCCGACAAGCACAAAGGGCTCACCGACCCGGAGGCGCGGGTCCGGCTGCGCTATGTCGACCTCGCCGTCAACGCCGAGTCGCGGGAGATGGTGCGTACGCGGGCGAAGGTGCTGCGCTCGGTGCGTTCCACGTTGGACCGTCACGACTTCCTGGAGGTCGAGACACCGCTGCTGCAGCCGCTGCACGGCGGCGCAGCCGCGCGCCCGTTCGTCACGCACCTCAACGCGTTCGACCAGCCGATGTACCTGCGGATCGCGATCGAGCTCTACCTCAAGCGGCTGGTGGTCGGCGGTCTCGACCGGGTCTACGAGATCGGTCGCAACTTCCGCAACGAGGGCGTGGACAGTACGCACAGCCCCGAGTTCACGATGCTGGAGGTCTACGAGGCGTACGGCGATTACACGACGATGGCCGAGCTCACCCGCGAGATCGTGCTGGACGCGGCGCGCGCGCTCGGGTCGACCCTCGTCCCGGACGGCCGCGGCGGCCAGATCGACCTCGAGGTCGGCTGGGAGCACCTGCCGGTCCTCGACGCGGTGTCGGCAGCTGTCGGCGAAGAGGTCGACGTGGAGACCTCGGCCGAGACGCTGCGCAAGCTCGCCGACCGGCACGACGTCTCGCTGCATCCCTCCTGGGGTGCGCCGGAGATCGTCGTCGAGCTCTACGAGCAGCTCGTCGAGCACACGCTGGTCCAGCCCACCTTCATCACGGACTACCCGGCCGCGGTCAAGCCGCTGGCCAAGCCGCACCGGTCCAAGCCCGGGCTGGTCGAGGCCTGGGACCTCATCGTCAACGGCGTCGAGCTCGCACCGGCCTATTCCGAGCTCAACGACCCGGTCGAGCAGCGCCGGCGGCTCGTGGAACAGTCGCTGAAGGCGGCCGATGGCGACCCGGACGCGATGGCTCTCGACGAGGACTTCCTGCGCGCCATGGAGTTCGGGATGCCCCCTCAGGGCGGAATGGGCCTGGGCATCGACCGCCTGATCATGCTGCTCACCGGAAAGTCGATCCGCGAGACGATTGCATTTCCCGTTCTCAAGCCCGAGAGCAGCTGATGGACACCCTTGCCGCGCTGCTCCCGCCGCTGGTCGTGGGCGGGGCATTCGTCGCCATCGTGATTGCCGTGAAAAGGCACGCGGACTCCGAGGAGAAGGACGCCGAATAGCCATTTCGGGAACGGCCGCCGTGCAATTGGCGGCGAAATGGGGATACTCTTCGCGACGACGAATTCCCACCGGCCTCTGGAGTAATGCCACATGGCGCAGAAAGTCACCGTTGTCCTCGTCGACGACATCGACGGGGGCGCGGCCGACGAGACCGTCTCGTTCGGTCTCGACGGCGTCGCCTACGAGATCGACCTGAGCACCAAGAACGCCGCGACGTTCCGGGACTCGCTCGCGCAGTACGTCGGGACGGCACGCAAGGTCGGGAGCCGGTCGAGCACCCGAGGTGCCAGCCGGCGCCGGGCGGCCGGCGGGGACAACCGCACCGCACAGATCCGCGAGTGGGCCCGCGCGAACGGGCACAAGGTCAACGAGCGCGGCCGGATCCCGGCCACCGTCGTCGAGGCATACGACAAGGCCCACTGACCCCTGGTCAGTCGGCGACGAGGCAGAACAGGTTGCCCTCGGGGTCGGCAAGGGTCCGCCAGCGCGCCTGGTCCTCGTCGTGCTCACGCACCACCGTCGCGCCGAGCGACTCGGCCTGCTGGACGGCGGCCGCCAGGTCCGCCTCCGGCACGTGCAGGTCGAGGTGCACGGTGTTCTTCGCCGGGCGCGGGTCCTCGGTCCGTTGCAGGACCAGTCGGGGCAGGCCAGGCTTCATGGGGTGCAGCCCGACGTACTGCTCCCACGTCCCGCGGACCTCCACGCCGAGCAGGGCGCACCAGAAGGTCGCCAGCTGGTGCGGGTCCCGGCAGTCGATCACCACGGCGTCCCAGCGCAGGTCCATGGGCACAGTCTGTCGCGGCGATGACTTCGGGAGGAGCCGCGGGTCTGCCTTCTGACAGCAATTCTCGGACACAAGGAGACGGCCATGCTCGGAGACAGCGAGGCGTTCAGCGGGTTCGCCGTGAAGGACCTCGAGGAGGCGGCCAGGTTCTACCGCGACACACTGGGGCTGTCCGTCAGCGAGGACGTGCCCATGCCCGGCCTGCTCAGGCTGCAGATCGCGGGCGGACGCGACGTGCTGGTCTACGCGAAGCCGGACTTCGCGCCGGCGACGTACACGATCCTGAACTTCCCCGTCGACGACATCGACGCCGCGGTGGACGCGCTGACCGAGCGGGGGGTGACCTTCGAGCGGTACGCCGGGATGGACGCGGACGAGAAGGGCATCGCCAGCGGCCCACCGCGCATCGCATGGTTCACCGACCCGGCCGGCAACATCCTGTCCGTCCTGCAGACCGACTGACCGTTGCTTGACCTCGCCCCGCCGACCCCCCCGGGTTCGGCGACGTTGCGCGCGGGCGCCACGGCGTGTCGCGCGGCGTGTCGGTGCGCAACGTCGCCGAACGCACAAGGGGTGGACGCGTTTGCCCCGGCTCGGGTTTCCGGGAGCTCTCTGACGAGAGGCCGGCCGACGGTGTCGATTCGGCCGATGGCCGGTCGTCGGGTAGGTGAGGGCGCGCACAGGGCGCGTCGCTGAGAGGAGTCACGATGGCGAAGTTCCTGTTCCTCTACCGAGGTCCGGCCACCCCGATGGAGGACTTCACCCCGGAGCAGGGCGCGGCCCAGCTCGAGGCGTGGGGCGAGTGGATGGGCCGGGTCGGGTCCGCGCTGGTGGACCCGGGGTACCCGTTGGGTGCCCGGACGGCCGTGGCCGACGACGGCTCCACCGCCGAGCCCAGCGACCAGAACGGCTACTCGATCGTCGAGGCGCAGGACCTGGACTCCGCGCGGGCGCACGCCGACAAGCACCCGTTCCTCGCGGAGGGCAAGGGCCGGTTCGCGATCGAGATCTTCGAGCTGCTCCCGATGCCGGGCGCCTGAGCCGGGCGCCGTACGCCTCGGGCGAACCGTTGGCTCCCACGGTCAAGCGGCCGCTGGACCGCTGAACGGGCCCGGCACCGCCGGGTCTGCCTGCGGCCAGCGAGCGGCCCGGCGGAGCGTCGAGTCGAGCTCCGGATAAGGGATGTTGGTCAGTCGCTGGCCATCGCGGATGAGGAGATTCGCCGCCATCCCGGTCAACAGGTGGTCGAGGTCGATGCGCTCACCGCCCCAGGTCGGCGCCATCGTGGAGCTGACAACCGGAGCCACGGTGGCGCCCGCTGCTGACGTCCGCGACCCTTTAGCGCACGCCTCTTCGACGACGGGCAGTCCGGGCGGCAGCGCGACCTCCGGTATCGCCTCACCGCTCGGGCGGGCGAAGGCGAAGCGTCCACGGCCCAGCGCGCGAACGTCATAGCCGAGCTCGTGGACCGCGCGGTGGTGGGTCGGGCACCGGCTGACCAGCAGGTCGAGGTCGGTAGGACCCTGCCGGCTCCACCAGTGCGAGTGATGAGGGACGAGTCGTCGGCGCTGGGTGCAGCCAGGGAAGCGGCAGCAGCCCCCGTCGCGGACTCGCAGCGCGCGACGCTGGCGGCGGTCGGCATTGCGACTGGTACGGCCGAGGTCGAGCGGTCGACCGTCTCGTGCGCTCACGAGAAGCTGCGCCTGTGAGTCGCACAGCATCCGCATCACCGTGCTGGCGGAGATCGGGTGTCCGTCCTCAGTGGTGCAGGTGGCCGGGCGACGAACCCGCGAGACCTGGTGCACAGATGCCCCTCGGGGAACCGGGTCCGCCGATGCACTCGCCGACGTTTCCGCGGAAACGCACTGGAGCTGTTGCGGGATAGGACCACCAGCGGGTGGGTCCGACGACGCTTCCGCGGAAACGTCCGGTGGCTTCTGGCGGCGGCAGGCTCAGCGAGGGCGTCGACGTCGGTGTGCACGATCACCAGATGCCGGTCGCCGGCCTCGCCCTGGGGCCCGTCAGCGAGGAAGGACTCCATGATCAGCAGCAAAGCGTCGGCGTCGGCGCGGACGATCGGCGGGTCCTCCGTCAGGTGCTCCGCAAGCTTCTTCTCTTCGGGGGTCTCGACAACGTGGCCGTCGTTGTCGAGAACAACGCGACGCGCCATGTCGAGGGCGTTGTCGAACACCGGGCCTGCCTCGGGTGCCACTCGGATCGTGTAGACGTGGGAGCCGTCGTCGTCGATGCGGCGGCGCACGCCACGGCGGATATGCGCCGAGGCGGACATCTCACCGACCAGGATGCGTCGCCATCCCTTGACCACAGTCTCGAGCTGCGCGCCGGTTGCACTGCGCGCTATCTCCACGAGATCGGCCTCAGTCGTTGGCGTCGCGACCCTGCTCAGCGCGCGCACCTTGCAGTAGGACAGCGAGCCGGCAGCGAAGGCCTCGTGAACCAGCGGCAACCGACGCAGAGCCCGGGCGACGCGCACCTTCTCGCGAGCGACCCCCAGGCGCAACCCGACGCGCCAGGACAGCCAATGGGCGGTGGAACGCATCCCGGACTCACCCCACCCCTCGCGCGCGTCGAACTCCGCCAGCAGATCGAGGAACTCACACTCCGACGCCGCGATGTGCGCTGCGACGTGGCCGAGCCGGTCCTCGAGCTGGGGGAGCGACAAGTCGCCCAGGGGCCCGGGTTGCTGATCCGTGCTGTGTGCGATGTCGGCGGCGTTCCCGATGTCGTCCATGACGGGACGCTAGAGCCGACCCTGGACACAACCTGTTTTGGCCGGCCGCGTTGGTCGCGATGCCTCACGCTCCGGCGCTGTTGGCCACCGTCGAGCACCGGGCGAGTGGGCAGCCCGGCGCTCGACGCGGAGCTACTGCTTCGCCTTCCAGTTCACCAGGCCGGAGTCGCAGGTGTCCGTCACCGCTCCGGCAACATCGTGCTCGACCACCGTCAGCCGCCAGACACCCGTGAGCCGGGTCCTGGCGTCGTTGAAGGCTCCTGCGATCCGCCCCTGGATGTCCGTCGTGGTCCCGTCGGCGTTGCGCTCTGTGATCGGGCCGAAGGAGAACGCGAACTTGCCCCTCCTGTTCACGGAC
>DASVED010000155.1:0-5769 GCA_036380775.1 Actinomycetes bacterium | reverse complement strand
GCGCATCAGCTTGATCTTGACAGCCACGGGTGTGGGACTCCTGAGTCAGGTGGTGGCCGACCTGCGCCCGCGTGGGGTGCGGAGCGCGGTCCGGCCGGAGTGGACACGACGGACGACGGTGAGAGGGGCCGCGAACGCCGGGTTCAGCGGCTCATCATGCCAGACCGGAAGCCACCCGCCGAATCCCGCGTCCCCCAAGATCCACTGTGCGCCGACACACCACCTCAACGGCGTGTCTGGTGCAGACGCGCACAGTTGATGGTGGGGTCTGGGAGGCGAGGTCAGGCGACGACACGGCCGCGCAGCAGCACCAGGCGCGGCTGTGCCAGGACGCGCAGGTCGGCGCGGGGGTCGGTGTCGTACGCCACGAGGTCCGCCGACGCGCCGGCCCCGAGCCCGGGCCGGCCGAGCCAGTCCCGGGCGGCCCACGAGCCGGCCGCCAGCGCTGCCTCGGCGGTCATGCCGACCTTCTCGTGCAACGCCAGCACCTCGCGGCCGATCAGGCCGTGCGGGAGCACTCCTCCCGCGTCGGTGCCGGCGTAGACCGCGACGCCGGCCTCCACGGCGGCACGAAGGGTGGTGTCGCACCGGGCGTGCAGCGCGCGCATGTGGGCGGCGTAGGTGGGGAACTTCCCGGCGGCCTGCTCCGCGTACGTCGGGAAGTTGTCCAGCTGGACCCTCGTCGGGACCAGCGCCGTGCCACGGCGGGCCATCTCGCCCACGACGTCGTCGGTGAGACCGGTCCCGTGCTCGATGCAGTCGATGCCGGCCGCGACCAGCTCGGCGACGGACTGCTCGCCGAAGCAGTGCGCCGTCACGCGGACACCGAGCTCGTGCGCCCGCGCGATCGCCGCTGCCGCCGCCTCGGCCGGCCAGCACGGCGTCAGGTCGCCCGCCTCGCGGTCGATCCAGTCCCCCACCAGCTTGACCCAGCCGTCACCGCGAGCCGCCTGCCGCTCGACCTCCGCGACCAGCTGGTCCGGCTCGATCTCCTCGCCGTAGTTGCGGATGTAGCGCTTCGTACGGGCGATGTGCCGACCGGCCCGGACGATCCGCGGCAGGTCGGGCCGCTCGTCGATCCAGTGCGTGTCGACCGGCACGCCCGCATCGCGCAGCAGGAGGGCGCCGGCAGCTCGCTCAGCGAGCGCCTGCGCCTCGGTGGTCGAGTCGTCCACCCCACCGTGCTCGTCGAGGCCGACGTGGCAGTGGGCATCCACCAGGCCGGGGACGACCCAGCCGCGGTCGAGGACCGTCTGGGCGCCGCGCACCGGGTCCTCGCGCAGCAGACCGCGGTCGTCCACCCAGAGGTCGCGCTGCTCGCCGTCGGGCAGCACGCTGGCGCGCAGGTGCAGGGGCTGGACGGTCACCGCTGGCCGGGTGGCAGCAGCCCCTTGAGCTCCTCGGGCAGCTCGAAGTCCTCGGGCAGGTCGGGCATCGGCTCGCCGGCCACGCGCGCCGCCTGCTGCTTCTGCTCCAGCGCCCGCTTGGCCGGGTTGCCCGACCGGCCGCCCTTCACCTTGCGCTTGGGGGACTGGGTCCTGCCCTTGGACTTCTTGCCGATCCCCATCCCCGGCATCCCGGGCATCCCCGGCATCCCGCCACCGGCGGCCAGCTGGCGCATCATCTTCTGCGCGTCGGTGAACCGCTCGACCAGACCGTTGACGTCGGCGACGGTGCGCCCGGACCCGCGGGCGATGCGCTGCCGGCGAGAGGCGTTGAGGATCTTGTGGTTACGCCGCTCCTCGGGCGTCATCGACTTGATGATCGCGGTGGTCCGGTCCACCTCGCGCTCGTCGATGTTCTCGATCTGCTCGCGCATCGCCCCCATGCCCGGGAGCATGCCGAGCAGCTTGGACATCGAGCCCATCTTCCGGACGCTCTCCATCTGCGCCAGGAAGTCCTCGAACGTGAAGTCCTCGCCCCGGCCGAACTTGCCGGCCATCTCCTCGGCCTGGTCCTTGTCGAAGGCCTTCTCGGCCTGCTCGATGAGGGTCAGGACGTCGCCCATCCCGAGGATGCGCGAGGCCATCCGGTCGGGGTGGAAGGTGTCGAAGTCGTCGACCTTCTCCCCGGCGCTGGCGAACATCACCTGGCGGCCGGTGACCTTGGCCACCGAGAGCGCCGCGCCGCCGCGGGCGTCGCCGTCGAGCTTGGTCAGCACCACCCCGTCGAAGCCGACACCGTCGAGGAAGGCCTGCGCGGTCGTCACCGCGTCCTGGCCGATCATCGCGTCGACGACGAACAGCGTCTCGTCCGGCTGGACCGCGTCACGGATGTCCGCCGCCTGCTGCATCAGCTCGCTGTCCACGCCGAGCCGGCCCGCGGTGTCGACCACGATGACGTCGTGCATCTTGGCGCGCGCGTGCTCCACGGCACGGCGGGCGACGTCGACCGGGTCGCCCCAGTCCCGATGGTCGCGCTCGTCGACCGTTCCAACGTTGCCGGGCTCGGGCGCGAAGACAGGCACGTTGGCGCGGTCGCCGACCACCTGCAGCTGGGTGACCGCGTTCGGGCGCTGGAGGTCCGCCGCCACCAGCAACGGGGCATGCCCCTGGCTCTTGAGCCAGAAGCCGAGCTTGCCGGCCAGCGTCGTCTTTCCGGAACCCTGCAGCCCCGCGAGCATGATCACCGTCGGCGGGTGCTTGGCGAACCGCAGGCGCCGGGTCTCGCCGCCCAGGATGCCGACGAGCTCCTCGTTGACGATCTTGACGATCTGCTGAGCCGGGTTGAGCGCCTGGTGCACCTCGGCGCCACGAGCGCGCTCCCGCACGGCCGAGATGAAGTCCTTGACGACCGGCAGCGCGACGTCCGCCTCGAGCAGCGCGACCCGGATCTCGCGCGTCGTCGCGTCGAGGTCGGCATCGGTCAGCTTGCCCTTGCCGCGCAGGTTCTTGAACGTGGCGGCGAGACGGTCGGAAAGTGTGGCGAACACGCGAGTCCTCGGCAGAGACGGCACCGGACGGCCTAGGCCGGTCCGGACGGTGGGCGGTCCCGGTCCAGCCTAGTAGGAGCGCCGACCTCAGCTCGCGGCGTCGGTGAGCAGCCGCACCACCTCGCGGGCCGCGCCGTCCTCGAGCGGCTGCCCCGCAGCGTCCTGCAGGTAGAACACGTCGACCGCCTCGGCACCCAGCGTCACCACGCGCGCGCCGCGGACGCTGATCCCCATCAGGGCGAGCGCGCGGCCGAGCCGGTAGAGGAGCCCGGGCCGGTCCGCGGCGCGGACCTCCACGACGGTCGCGGACTCCGACGCCCCATCGACCAGGTCGACGCGCGGTGCCGCCGGCGCCACGGCAGGCTGTCGGAGGCTCGCGTCGCGGGCGACCAGCCGCTGCGTGACGTCGAGGTCGCCGCCGAGTGCCCGGGCGATGTCGGTACGCAGGGCCACCGCCCGCGGCTCGTGGTCCCGGTCGGGCACGACCGTCCAGACGTCGAGCGCCATGCCGTCGGTGGTGCGCACCTGCGCGGACCGCACCGACAGACGGTGCAGGGCCAGCACGCCGGCGATGGTCGAGAACAGACCGGTGCGGTCGGGCGCTGCCACGGTCACGGTCCAGGTGATGGCCTCGTCCGGCTCTGCGACAACCTCCAGGCGGCCAGCCGCCACGAGGTCGGCCTGGGCGGGGGTCAGCGGGGGCGGGGGCGGCTCCGGATGCCCGCCCAGTCGCAGCCCCACCCGACGTACGAGCTCGTCCACCAGTCCTGCCTTCCACTCACTCCACGCCGCGGGGCCGGTCGCCCTCGCGTCGGCCCGCGTCAGTGCGTCCAGCAGCTCGAGCGCTGCGTGGTCCGGGACGACCTCGGCGACGGCGTCCACCGTCGCGGGGTCCTCCAGGTCGCGTCGCGTCGCCGTCTCGACCAGCAGCAGGTGGTGGCGCACCAGCAGGGTCAGAGTCGCGACGTCCTCGGGTGGGTAGCCCAGTCGCGTCGCCACCGCGGTCGCCAGCGGCGCCCCGGCCTCGCTGTGGTCGACGTCCTCGGACTCCGAGCCCTTGCCGATGTCGTGCAGCAGGGCGCCGAGCAGCAGCAGGTCGGGCCGAGCCACCTCGCGGACCAGCGGTGCGGCGCGGACGGCAGCCTCGAGCAGGTGCCGGTCGACGCTGAACCGGTGCACGGCGTTGCGCTGCGGCCGGTGCCGCACCATGTCCCACTCCGGCAGCAACCTGGTCACCAGGCCGGCCTGGTCGAGGGCCTCCCACACCTGCACGAGCTGCGGGCCGGACCCGAGCAGGTCGACGAGGAGCTGGCGGGCGCTCTCCGGCCACGGCTGCGGGATCGGGGGTGCGTCGGCTGTCAGCCGGTCCACGGAGCTCGTGGACAGCGGGAGGCCGCCGCGGGCGGCGCGGGCGGCCATCCGCAGCACGAGCAGCGGGTCCGACTGCGGGTCCGCCTGCGCCGTGAGGACCGCCTCGCCGTCATGCTCGGCGAGCCCGGGACCGAGCAGGCGCAGCACGGGCTTGCGTCCTCGCACGAACCGGGACCGTTGCGGCCTGGTCGCCTGCAGCGCCCGGCGCCACGTGACGTCGGCCGCGTGCGTCACGGCCGCCGCCGACCCGCCCACCGCGCGGAGCAGGGCGTCGGCGTCGCCGAGACCGAGGACCTCCGCCACCTGGTCCTGCTCCTGCAGGAGCAGCACGTTGGTCGCGCGACCGGTGACGAGGTGCAGGGCATCGCGTACGTCGGCAAGCTGCCGCACCGCCGCGTCCACGTCCCGGTGCGGACGGTCGGCGACCCACGAAGCCGCCACCGCCCGCAGCGAGACGAGGTCGCGCAGGCCGCCGCGGCCTTCCTTGAGGTCGGGCTCGACGTCGTGGCGCAGGTCGCCGGCCCGCGCGCCCCGCTCCTCCCAGGCCTCGCGCAGCTCGGGCAGCCGGCGCCGGGCCGCGCCCCGCCAGTCGGCGAGAACGCTCGAGCGCAGCCGGGCGACGAGGCCCGGCTCGCCGGCCACCGGCCGCGCGTCGAGCAGGCCCAGCAGCACGGCGAGGTCCTTGCTCGCCAGCCGCCGGGCCTCATCGAACGTCCGCACGCTGTGGTCGAGCCGCACGCCGCTGTCCCACACCGGGTACCAGATCTTGTCCGCGAGGGCGGCGATGCCCGGCAGGTCGTCGCGGTCCGCGTGCAGGAGCAGCAGGTCGAGGTCGCTGCCCGCGGACAGCTCGCCGCGCCCGTACCCTCCGACCGCGACGAGGGCGACCTTGCCGGGCGCCACCCCCGAGGAGTCACAGGCCTCGGCGAACACCTGACGGAGCCAGGAGTCGGTCAGCGCCGCGAGGTTGCGCCGCCGACCGACCCCTGGAGAGCTCTCCGACAAGAGCACCCGACGCCGTGCCGGGTAGGTGGAGAGATCAGAGCGCGTCGACGCCACGGTCACCCGTACGGACCCGGACCACGGTGTCGACCGGGACGCTCCAGACCTTGCCGTCCCCGATCCGACCCGTCTGGGCGCTCTTCACCACCACCTCGATGACGTCCTCGACATCGGCGTCGTCCACGAGGACCTCGACCCGCACCTTGGGCACCAGGTCCACGGTGTACTCCGCACCCCGGTAGACCTCGGTGTGGCCGCGCTGACGGCCGTAGCCGCTGGCCTCCGACACGGTGATGCCGGTGACCCCGAAGGACTCGAGGGCGTTCTTCACGTCGTCCAGCTTGAACGGCTTGATGACAGCGGTGACGAGCTTCATGCCTGCACCTTCTCCCTCGACGTTGCGTCGATCGTCGTGCCCGTCCCGGAGCGGTAGCCGCCGCCGGTGACCGAACCGAGCTCGTACG
>DASVED010000154.1:0-11793 GCA_036380775.1 Actinomycetes bacterium | reverse complement strand
CTGTCCCTCGGTCGGTGGGTTCAGTCATCGACGAGGAAGGACGGCCCTGGTGCCCTTCTCCGCTCGGCCCGCTGCACAGGGCCTCTACGACCCGGCCGCCGAGCACGACGCGTGCGGCGTGGCGTTCGGCGCCACCCTCTCGGGGGTCGCGACCCACCAGATCGTCGACCAGGCGCTGACCGCCTTGCGCAACCTCGACCACCGCGGCGCGTCGGGCGCCGAGCCGGACTCCGGTGACGGCGCGGGCATCCTCACCCAGCTCCCCGACCTGTTCCTGCGCGAGTCGGTGAGCTTCGCGCTGCCCGACCGCGGCGCCTACGCGGTCGGCAACGTGTTCCTCCCGGACGACGACGCGGCCGAGACCGCCGCCCGCGAGGCGATCGAGTCGCTGGCGGGCGAAGAGGGGTTGCACGTCGTCGGCTGGCGCGACGTCCCGACCGAGCCCGCCCTGCTGGGTGCGACAGCGCGCGGCGTCATGCCGCGGTTCCGCCAGCTGTTCGTGACCGGCGCGTCGGGTCGGGTCTTCGGCATGGCACTGGAGCGGATGGCGTTCTGCCTGCGCAAGCGCGCCGAGCGCGAGGCCGGCGTCTACTTCCCGTCCCTGTCCAGCCGGACGATCGTCTACAAGGGGATGCTGACGACGGCCCAGCTCGAGCCGTTCTTCCCCGACCTGTCCGACCGGCGCTACGTGACCGAGCTGGCCCTGGTCCACTCCCGGTTCTCCACGAACACCTTCCCGAGCTGGCCGCTTGCCCACCCGTACCGCCTGATCGCCCACAACGGCGAGATCAACACCGTCAAGGGCAACCGCAACTGGATGGCCGCGCGGGAGAGCCAGATCGCCAGCGACGTCATCCCGGGGGACCTGTCCCGGCTGATGCCGGTCTGCACGCCGGGTGCGAGCGACTCCGCGTCCTTCGACGAGGTGCTCGAGCTGCTGCACCTGGGCGGCCGCAGCCTGCCCCACTCGGTGCTGATGATGATCCCCGAGGCGTGGGAGAACCATACCGAGATGGACCCGGCCCGCCGCGCGTTCTACGAGTTCCACGCGGCGCTGATGGAGCCGTGGGACGGTCCGGCCTGCATCACGTTCACCGACGGAAGCCTCATCGGGGCGGTGCTGGACCGCAACGGGCTGCGGCCCAGCCGCTACTGGGTCACCGAGGACGGTCTGGTGGTGCTGGCCAGCGAGGTCGGCGTGCTCGACCTGGACCCCGCCACCGTGGTGCGCAAGGGCCGGCTGCAGCCGGGCCGGATGTTCCTCGTCGACACCGACCGCGGCCGCATCGTCGACGACGCCGAGATCAAGGCCGAGCTGGCCGCCGAGGCGCCCTACGACGAGTGGCTGCACGCCGGGCAGATCCACCTGGCCGACCTGCCCGAGCGCGAGCACGTCGTGCACACCCACGCGAGCGTCACCCGCCGCCAGCAGAGCTTCGGCTACACCGAGGAGGAGCTGCGGATCCTGCTGACGCCGATGGCCAAGGCGGGGGCCGAGCCGATCGGCTCGATGGGCACCGACACACCGGTGGCCGTCCTGTCCCAGCGCCCCCGGCTGCTGTTCGACTACTTCAGCCAGCTCTTCGCCCAGGTGACCAACCCGCCGCTGGACGCGATCCGCGAGGAGCTCGTCACCAGCCTCGGCACCGCCATCGGCCCGGACCAGAACCTGCTCACCGCCACACCTGCGCACTGCCGCCAGGTCGTCCTGGACTTCCCGGTCATCGACAACGACGAGCTGGCCAAGATCCAGCACGTCAACCGCGACGGCGACCTGCCGGGCTTCCTCACCGCGCGCATCCGCGGGCTGTACCCCGTGGCGGGCGGCGGCCCGGCGCTCAAGTCCGTCCTCGAGGACATCTTCACCGAGGTCTCCGAGGCGGTGGCCCGCGGCGCGCGCTTCATCGTCCTCAGCGACCGCGACGCCGACGCCGAGTGGGCACCGATCCCGTCGCTGCTGCTGACCAGCGCCGTCCATCACCACCTGATCCGCGAGCGCACCCGCACCCAGGTCGGCCTGGTCGTGGAGGCCGGAGACGTCCGCGAGGTGCACCACGTCGCGCTGCTCATCGGCTACGGCGCATCGGCCGTGAACCCCTACCTCGCCATGGAGTCGGTCGAGGACCTCGCCCGGCGCGGGATGGTCGCGGGGGTCGAGCCCGAGCAGGCGGTCCGCCACCTCATCAAGGCGCTCGGCAAGGGCGTCCTCAAGGTGATGTCCAAGATGGGCATCTCGACCGTCGCGTCCTACCACGGTGCTCAGGTGTTCGAGGCCGTCGGCCTCGACCAGTCGCTGGTCGACCGCTACTTCACCGGCACGTCGTCGAAGCTGGGCGGAGTCGGCATGGAGGTGCTGGCCCAGGAGGTCGCCCACCGGCACGCCGTCGCCTACCCGCGCAGCGGCTCCGCTCCCACGCACCGCACCCTCGACGTCGGTGGGGAGTACCAGTGGCGGCGCGAGGGCGAGCTGCACCTCTTCAACCCGGAGACCGTCTTCCGGCTGCAGCACGCCACCAGGGCGCGTCGCTACGACGTGTTCAAGCAGTACACCAAGGCCGTCGACGAGCAGGCCGAGCGGCTGATGACGCTGCGCGGACTGTTCCGGTTCAAGGACGGCGAGCGACCGCCCGTGCCCCTCGACGAGGTCGAGCCGGTCGAGGCGATCGTCCGGCGGTTCTCCACCGGTGCGATGTCCTACGGCTCGATCTCGCAGGAGGCGCACGAGACCCTGGCGATCGCGATGAACCGGCTGGGCGGCAAGTCCAACACCGGCGAGGGCGGCGAGGACCCCGACCGCTTCGTCCCGGACGACAACGGCGACCTGCGCCGCTCGGCCGTCAAGCAGGTCGCGTCCGGCCGCTTCGGCGTGACCAGCGAGTACCTCGTCAACGCCGACGACCTGCAGATCAAGATGGCCCAGGGAGCGAAGCCCGGGGAGGGCGGCCAGCTGCCGGGGCACAAGGTCTACCCGTGGATCGCGAAGACCCGCTTCTCCACGCCCGGCGTCGGCCTCATCTCGCCGCCCCCGCACCACGACATCTACTCCATCGAGGACCTCGCCCAGCTGATCCACGACCTGAAGAACGCCAACGACCAGGCGCGGATCCACGTCAAGCTGGTCGCCGAGGTGGGTGTCGGCACGGTCGCTGCCGGCGTCAGCAAGGCGCACGCGGACGTGGTCCTCATCTCGGGCCACGACGGGGGTACGGGTGCGTCGCCGCTCACCAGCCTCAAGCACGCCGGTGCGCCGTGGGAGCTCGGGCTCGCGGAGACCCAGCAGACGCTGCTGCTCAACGGGCTGCGCGACCGGATCGTCGTGCAGACCGACGGCCAGCTCAAGACCGGCAGGGACGTGGTCGTCGCTGCCCTGCTCGGGGCCGAGGAGTACGGCTTCGCGACGGCGCCGCTGGTGGTCAGCGGCTGCATCATGATGCGGGTCTGCCACCTCGACACCTGCCCGGTGGGCGTCGCGACCCAGAACCCGGAGCTGCGCCAGAAGTTCAACGGCAAGCCGGAGTTCGTCGAGACCTTCTTCACCTACATCGCCGAGGAGGTCCGCGAGCACCTCGCCGCGCTCGGCTTCCGCAGCATGGACGAGGCGATCGGTCACGCCGAGGCGCTGGACACCACCCGCGCGGTCGACCACTGGAAGGCGGCCGGGCTCGACCTCACACCGATCCTGCACGTGCCCGACCTCCCGGAGGGGACCCCGCGGCGGCGCGTCACGGTGCAGGACCACGGGCTCGAGAAGGCGCTGGACAACGAGCTGATCGCACGCTGCTCCGACGCCCTCGAGCTGGGCCGGCCGGTGCGCCTCGAGGTCCCCGTCCGCAACGTCAACCGCACCGTCGGCACGATGCTCGGCGCTGAGGTCACCAGGCGGTACGGCGGCAAGGGACTGCCCGACGACACCATCGACATCACCCTCACCGGGTCGGCCGGTCAGTCCTTCGGCGCGTTCCTGCCGCGAGGTGTGACGCTGCGGCTGCTCGGCGACGCCAACGACTACCTCGGCAAGGGGCTCTCCGGTGGTCGCCTCGTCGTCCGCCCGGCCCCGCGCGCGTCGCTGGTGGCCGAGCGGAACGTGGTGGCCGGGAACGTGCTCCTCTACGGCGCCACCGGGGGTGAGGCGTTCGTCCGCGGGCTGGTCGGCGAGCGGTTCGCGGTGCGCAACTCCGGTGCGACTGCCGTCGTCGAGGGGGTGGGCGACCACGGCTGCGAGTACATGACCGGTGGCACGGTGGTCATCCTGGGCCCGACCGGTCGCAACGTGGCGGCCGGCATGTCGGGCGGGACGGCGTACGTCCTCGACCTGCGCGCGGCGCGCGTGAACACCGAGATGGTCGACCTGGAGCCGCTGGACCCTGAGGACGTCGACGTCGTGCGCCACCTCGTCGAGCGCCACAGCGACGAGACGGGCTCGGCCGTGGCGCGTGCCCTCCTCGACGACTGGCCGTCAGCAGCACCTCGGTTCACCAAGATCATGCCGCGCGACTTCAAGAACGTCCTGGTCGCGCGGGCCGCGGCGATGGAGGCCGGCTTCGCGGACGACAGCCCCGAGACCCTGGACGCGATCATGGAGGCCTCCCGTGGCTGACCCCAAGGGCTTCCTCACGACGCCGCGGCGCGAGCTGCCGGCCCGCCGGCCGGTCGACGTCCGGATCCAGGACTGGCGCGAGGTCTACGAGACACAGGACGCCGGCCAGCTGGAGAGGCAGGCCGGACGCTGCATGGACTGCGGCATCCCGTTCTGCCACGACGGGTGCCCGCTGGGGAACCTGATCCCCGAGTGGAACGACCTGGTCTGGCGCGACGACTGGGCGCCGGCCATCGAGCGGCTGCACGCGACTAACAACTTCCCCGAGTTCACCGGCCGGCTCTGCCCGGCGCCCTGCGAGGGCTCCTGCGTCCTCGGCATCAACAGCGAGCCGGTGACCATCAAGCAGGTCGAGGTCTCGATCATCGACCGGGCGTGGGACGAGGGCTGGGTGACGCCGCAGCCCCCGGAGCGGCTCTCCGGCAAGACCGTCGCCGTCGTCGGGTCGGGTCCGGCCGGACTCGCCGCTGCCCAGCAGCTGACCCGCGCGGGGCACACCGTCGCCGTGCTGGAACGGGCCGACGCGATCGGCGGGCTGCTGCGCTATGGCATCCCCGAGTTCAAGATGGAGAAGCGCCAGCTCGACCGCCGGCTCGCGCAGATGGAGGCGGAGGGCACCCGGTTCAAGACCGGCCTCGACGTCGGCGTCGACGTCGACGTGGCAGCCCTGCGCGCCCGCTACGACGCCGTGGTGCTCGCGGTGGGGGCGACCGCCGCGCGCGACCTGCCCGTCCCCGGCCGGGATCTCGACGGGGTCCTGCAGGCGATGGACTACCTGCCGCACGCCAACCGGGCGGCCCTCGACCCGGCGTACGTCGTGCCGGTGTCGGCCGAAGGCCGGCACGTCGTCATCATCGGCGGCGGCGACACCGGGGCCGACTGCCTCGGCACGGCGCACCGGCAGGGCGCCGCGTCGGTCACCCAGCTGGAGATCCTGCCGCGTCCGGCCGACGAGCGACCCACCACGAACCCGTGGCCGACCTGGCCGCTGATCTACCGGACGTCGAGCGCCCACGAGGAGGGGGGCGAGCGGGTCTACGCGGTGAGCACCAACCGCTTCGTCGGCGACCAGCAGGGGTGGGTGCGCTCGCTGGAGCTCGTCGAGGTCGAGATGCAGGACGGCCGGTTCGAGCCGGTCGAGGGCACCACCCGCGAGATCCGGGCGGACCTGGTGCTGCTCGCCATGGGCTTCACCGGTCCACAGCGGCCCGGCCTGGTCGACGAGCTCGGCGTCGAGCTGGACGCCCGCGGCAACATCGCTCGCGACGGCGCGTTCATGACCTCGGTGCCCGGCGTGTTCGTCGCCGGGGACGCAGGTCGTGGCCAGTCGCTGATCGTGTGGGCGATCGCGGAGGGCCGTGCCGCCGCCTCGGGTGTCGACGCCTGGCTCTCCGGCGGCCGGTCGCTGCTGCCCCGCCCGATCGAGCCGACGGCGCGGCCACTCAGCGTCTGAGCCGCGACCGCTTGGCCGCTGCCTGACCCCCGTCCACGACCCGGACCCGGCGGCCGGTGCACCCCCGGCGGCCATAGGCTCGGGGGGTGCGTCGCGCCAAGATCGTCTGCACCATCGGTCCCGCCACGTCGAGCCTCGAACAGATCCGGGCCCTCGTTGCGGCCGGGATGGATGTGGCCCGGCTCAACCTGAGCCACGGCGACTACGCCGACCACGAGGCCGTCTACCTGCGGGTCCGCCAGGCCTCGGACGAGAGCAAGAGAGCAGTCGCGGTTCTCGTCGACCTGCAGGGGCCGAAGATCCGGCTGGGCGCCTTCGCCGACGGCCCGGTGACCCTGCAGAACGGCTCCGAGTTCATCATCACGACCGAGGACGTCCCCGGGGACGGGCACGAGGTCTCAACGACGTACGCCGGGCTGCCCGGTGACTGCGCTCCCGGGGACCGCCTCCTGATCGACGACGGCAAGGTCGCCCTCGTGTGCACGCAGGTCGACGGTCCCCGGGTGAAGACCCGCGTTCTCGAGGGCGGAAAGGTCTCCGACCACAAGGGCATCAACCTGCCAGGGGTGGCCGTCAGCGTCCCTGCCCTGTCCGAGAAGGACATCGAGGACCTGCGGTGGGCGCTGCGCCTGCAGGCCGACCTGATCGCGCTGTCCTTCGTCCGCAGCGCCGACGACGTGACGCAGGTGCGGCGCATCATGGACGAGGAGGGGGTCCGGCTACCCGTCCTCGCCAAGATCGAGAAGCCGCAGGCCGTCGGCAACCTCTCTGCGATCGTCGACGCGTTCGACGGCATCATGGTGGCCCGCGGGGACCTGGGCGTCGAGCTCCCGCTGGAGGACGTCCCGCTGGTGCAGACCCGGGCGATCACGCTGGCCCGCAGCGCCGCCAAGCCGGTCATCGTCGCCACCCAGATGCTCGAGTCGATGATCGAGAACTCCCGCCCGACCCGGGCCGAGGTCTCCGACGTCGCCAACGCGGTGCTCGACGGCGCCGACGCCCTGATGCTGTCGGGGGAGACCAGCGTCGGGACGTTCCCGATCCTCACCGTCGAGACGATGGCGCGGATCATCGCGAAGATCGAGGACCACGCGCTCGGGTCGGTCCCCCCTCTCGAGGGGCTTCCGCGCACCAAGAGCGGCGCGATCACGCGGGCGGCCGCCGATGTCGGCGACCTGCTGGGCGCGCGGTTCCTCGTCGCGTTCACCCAGAGCGGCGACTCCGCGCGGCGGATGGCGCGGCTGCGCTCGCCGATCCCGCTGCTCGCGTTCACACCGGAGCAGGCCGTACGCAGCCAGCTGGCGCTCGCCTGGGGTGTCGAGTCGTTCCTGACCCCGTTCGTGAAGCACACCGACGACATGGTCCGCCAGGTCGACCAGGCGCTGCTGGGCGAGGGCCGGGTCCGGCGCGGCGACCTCGTGGTGATCGTCGCCGGCAGCCCGCCTGGCATCGCCGGCTCCACCAACGCGATGCGGGTGCACCGGGCCGGCGACGCCGCGGCCCCGCCTTACACCGACGACTGACCGGCGCTCAGGAGACCAGCGCCGCGACACCCCAGGTGCCGACCATCAGGACGCCGGCCACCAGCTCCACGAGGACGCCGACGCCGACGGCTACCAGGACGGCACGGGTCGACCGCCACGCCGGGCCGTCGGCACCCAGACGCGCCCGCTCGGCGAGGTAGACGGCTCCGACGCCGCCGATGACGAGACCGACGACCGGGATCACGAAGAAGCCCACCACGGCACCGAGAGCGCCGATCCCCAGCGTGCGGCGCGGCGCTCCGGCGGCGGAGGCGGATCTGGCCGGGAGCGCGTACTTCGTGATCGTCGCCACCACCAGCAGGACCGTCAGCACGGCTGCCACGGCCCAGTGGCCGACGCCTCCGCCGACCCACGCCCAGACCACCCCCGCGCCCCACACGAGCAGCAGCCCCGGCAGGACCGGCACGACGACGCCGACCAGCCCGACCAGCATGACGAGCAGGACGACGGCTTCTCCGAGGGGTGACACGGCCGGCAGCCTACGAGGCCGCCCGGCATGGACGGCATGGACGGTGTGGACGGCATGGACCGCGTCGCCCGTTCGGTGCCGGGTCCCACGCGCGTGTGACAGGGTGAGGCGATGTCGACCTTGCTGGAGCAGTACGACCACGCGGTGACCGAGTTCGGCACCCGCGTCGAGCTGGTGGGTGACGACCAGTGGTCGGCTCCCACGCCGTGCACCGACTGGGACGTGCGTGCTCTGGTGGCCCACATGGTCGACGAGTGCCGTTGGGTGCCGTACCTGCTCTCCGGAGGGACCGTGGCCGACGCGGGCGACCGGTTCTCAGGCGACCCCCTGGGCGAGGACCCGAAGCAGGCCTGGCGGGACACCTCCCGGGCGGCCCGGGAGGCGTTCGCGGCCGGCGGCGCCCTCGACCACACGGTCTCCCTGTCGTCCGGGGAGTCCAGTGCACGCGACTACATCTGGGCGATGACGGTGGACGCGACCGTCCACGCCTGGGACCTGGCGCGAGGGATCGGCGCCGACGACCGGCTGGAGCCCGAGCTGGTCCGGCGCATCCATGCCGAGACCGAGAAGGACGCCGACACCCTGGCGGCCAGCGGGCTCTACGCGCCACCGGTCCACGTCCCGACGCACTCCGACCTGCAGGCCAGGATGCTCGGCCTGTTCGGCCGCCGCGCCTGACGCCGGTCGCCGGTGCGCCCGGCAGGGTGCCCTGCTAGGCCGTGGCGTCGACCAGCCGGGTCCACCACCCCGGGCCGACCGGGGTCGCCCCGGCTGCCGCGCACCGCGCCCGCAGCTCACGGTCGGCCGTGACGACCAGCACCGGCCTGGTGGCGCGCTGAACCTCCTCGACGATCGCGTCGTCGCCCGATCCGCGCGCCGCGACGACCTCGACACCCGGGACGTCGGCCCCCGGGACGTCGTCGGCCGCCGGCCGGGCCGCCCCTTCGACCACGAGGACCACCCGCGGCCACCAGTGCGACAACCCGGCCCGTGGCAGGTCGTCCGGTAGGGCGCTGTCGGCCAGCCCGGGACCGGCCAGCCGGGCGCTCGCGGCTATCAGCCGCCTGGCCGCGCCGACCCGGTCGCGCCACCAGCCGTCCGGGCGCGACCCCACGACGTTGGCCGCGTCCACCACCACGGTCAGCGGGTCCAGCGCGCTGCTCAGCAGGGGCCAGGAGGCGGCGAATCCCGGGTGAAGCGGCACGGATGCCATCTCGTCGACATCCACCCAGGCGACGTCGATGCTCTCGCCACCGGTCGGCCGGGCCGCCACGTCCTGCGCGGCATCGGCGAGCACGGTGACGTAGGACCACCCGCCGTGCGCGTCCTCGTAACGACCGTGGACGCGCACCGCCGAGGCCTCGACGCCGCCCTCCTCGCCGGCCTCGCGCACGGCCGCGTCGACCGCGGTCTCGACCTGGTGCCGGGCACCTCCGAGCAGGCCCCAGGTCCCGCCGTGGTGGCTCCACTCCGCGCGATGCTGCAGCAGCACCTGGCGGGAGCCGTCGACGTCCCGGTGCAGGAGCAGTCCCGCGGCACCGAAGCGACCCCAGTGCCGGTGGCCCCGGACGCAGTCGACCCAGCCGTCCCCGTCGCCCCGGGCGTCGGGGCCGGAGGTGGTCATGGTGTCGACCGCGGGATCGCGACGCCCGCCTCTGCCTGGCGCTCGTGCACCCAGTCGTCGATCCGCGCCCACCACGTGAACAGCCAGTCGATGCGCTGCTCCTCGTCCCTCGGCACGTCGGCCGCCGGCACGATCCACCAGCGCATCTGGATCTCGCGGTCCATCGGCAGCTCGCGCCAGACATCGAGGACGGTCGTCATGTGCTCGACACCGGTGTGCGCCACGAACACGACGTCCGCCTCGCGTGCCTGGGTCAGCGCCGTCAGGACACCGCCCGGTTTGGGAGCCATCACGTGCCGCAGCCGCTCGGCCTTCTCGGCCTCGTCGATGTGTCCCTTGCGCCGGAGCCGCTCGATCGCCCGCTTGCGGCGGTGCTCGGTGAAGTTGCCGCCCTCCGGGAAGATGACGAAGGCGTCGTTCTCGTCCAGGTCCCGGCTGAGGTCACCGACGAGCCGGGTCACCTGGTCCGCCGCCGCGCCGGGGTCGGGCCGGATGAACCGGTTCGGCAGCCGGTTGAGGACGACGTCGATCGCCGGGTCCCACTGGAGGGTGTCCTTCAGGACGATGCGGGGCTCTCGCGCGTACCAGTTCACCAGGGCGTGGACGACGAGGAACGAGTCCCCTGGACCGGCATGGCGGCTCAGGATGAGCAGCGGCCTGCCGTCGTACGACGTCGGCGGCGGTCCCTCGACCGCGACCCGCACGTGCAGCACCCGCCGGCACTCCCAGAACAGCACCTGCAGGAACCACTGGACGAGCACATAGTGCGCCCGCTGGAACCGCGGGCCGCGGATCCGCCAGCCGAAGCCGCTGGCCACCCACAGCGCGAACAGCACGACGAGCGCGGCCGACTCCAGGACGAGGTAGAGCAGGACCATCCAGATCAGGCGCAGAGCCCGCCACCGCCCCGGCAGCACAGTGGACAGCGCGAGACCGACGAGGAGCAGCACCGGCAGCGCGGTGACCGCGAGCACCGTCAGGACGATGAGCAACGGCGCCAGCACGAGCCGCCGCAGGATCACCGGGGGGAGCACGTCATACCGCCCGCTGGTCGCTCTCGGCCGCGGCGGAGAGGTAGTCCCTGGTCGCAACGTAGGCCTGGTCGATGCGCTTCCCCACGGAGGCGAAGTCGCGGTAGCGCAAGGCCGACAGGTCGGCCGGGCGGGGGGCCTCGTCGGCGCCCGTGGGCAGCAGGTGCACCTCGACGCCGTCGGGGATGTCGCTCATCTCGCGGGCGAAGCGGTGCCGCCGGGCGATCTCGAACGCGACCGAGGCGACCTGCCAGGGCCTGGTCGGGGCGGTCAGCGGCCGGTCGATCCTCCCGACCTGCAGGACGTACACCCGCCGCGCGCCGAGCTGCACGGCCCGGCCGACCGGGATCGAGTTGACCAGCCCGCCGTCGAGGAAGTGCTCGTCCCCGATGCGTACGGGCGGCAGGACCCCGGGCACGGCGCTGCTCGCCAGCACCGCATCGACCACCGGTCCGTCGGTGAACCAGTGCTCCGCGGCGCGTTCGATGCTCGCGGCGACGCACTGGAACGGGACGGCGAGATCCTCGATCCGGGCGTCGCCGAGCCGGTCGTGCAGCAGGTCGCGCAAGGGCTCGTTCGGGTGGACATGGGTGCGGGTCCGCGCCAGATGCCGGGCCCTGCGCAGTGCCCCGCCGCGGTACACGTCGCTGTCGGCAAGCCGCTGCCACACGTCGGCCAGCGTCCGGATCGATGCCTCCGACGGGTCGGCCGCCAGGGACGCCCCGTTGACCGCGCCGACCGAGGTCCCCACCACGAGGTCGGGGACGATGTCGGCCTCGAGCAGCGCTCGCAGCATGCCGACCTCGTTGGAGCCCAGCAGGCCCCCACCGCCGAGCACGAACGCCGTCCGGACGTCAGCCACCCGCCGATCCTCGCACGGGCTCAGGCCTCGCCGGCCGCCACCGCGAGCAGCCGTTCGATGACGCGCGCGTCGGTGCGCAGCCCGTCGTGACCGAGCTCGTTGGTGACCCACGTCCGGACGTTGCCGATCGTGCTTGCGGTCTCCATCGAGAACGCCGACTCGACGTACATGTCGTCGTGGAAGATCGCGGCGGCGACGGGTACCTGGTTCGCG